>JADLFL010000044.1 GCA_020845575.1 Acidobacteriota bacterium
GTGGATCAGCACAACGAGCAGCCCAAGCCCTTCATCTGGACGGCGTCGGCGAAAGACATCCTCGCAAAAGTCGCGCGTGCACGAACCGCTCAGGATAATCGATGATCTTTTGGTCGCACTACACTAGCGTCCGATAACACACCTTCTGTTTCCTCCTCGACACTAATCCACGTCCTGTTCCTCTTCGCGACGCTGGCTACCCTGATGCGCACTGGCAGCATCAGCCTGGGATGGTCATCGGACACGTCGGCGTTGGTGCGTCATGTGCGTCATGTGCTTGCTCCGAACTCGAGGTGACGCGACTGGTTCGAATCGAGGCATGCGTCGTCATTCCCATGTCACATGGGCGGCCATGAGTTACTGCGAACGCGTTTCTTGTCGAATAACTCAGGCGGACCTACGGTCGAGTGACTCGCCTCCTCGGAGTCAGAGAGAGCAATGAGTGTGAGTACGAATCTCCTCCGGCAGGAAGACGACCTGGCTGCCCGGAGAGATGAACCACGTCTCTCGAATCAAGTGAGCAACCGCTTCGTACCGTTCAGGAGCACGTCGCCCCCGCGCGCGTCGCCATGAGCGGCGTTCCGCACTCGGTGGCAGGCCGGGGCGTATGCGCGCCTGATCTCGGGCCACGATAGCGGGCCGGGCGACCTGTCCGCCATAGCCCTGACGGCGAGGGTGGAAGCCCGGCCCCGACACCCCGAAAGAACTGCCATCTCGCCCTCCGGTCGCCGGCAACTGCCTGGTTGCGGAGGGCTCTATCGATAATTAGCTCATCGGCGATGATGAGCACCGACATCGTGAGATCGTCCCCAGAGCCGTGACTCTCCGGTATGCAACGACGCGTGACGTCTGTTGTATGATCACGCTTTGTCCGGGCAGTGGACACGTTGATGAGTCAGGAGGACTCGCCGAACATGTCACACGAGGATCAGGTCAGCATCTACAGGCAGATCAAGGACGTGCTCGAAGCGGAACGCGCCCGACTGAACGACGCGATCGCCGCAATCGACGCCCTCATCGAACCGGCGCCACACGTACCTCTGCCCCACTACACCTCCCCCCCGAGAAGCGCACACAAGAGCGGCGGCCCCAAGCGCGGGCTCAAGGACACCATCGTCACGCTGCTGAAGACCAGCAACGAGCCCATCAGCACGTCGGATATCGCGAAGATGCTGAAGGCAAAGGGCTTTCCGCAGACCACGTATGCGTCGGTCTATAACACGCTGGCCCGCATCGAGCGGAGTGGCAAGGGTGTCGTCGTGAAGCACGGGAGCGCGTGGCACATCTCGTCGCCTCTGGCTCGCTCGCACAACTGACACCGACGCGGCTGGAGTGTGTGGCACGCCCGGGGCGTGAGCGCACTCCTTTGCGCCTTTCGCGCTTGCCCTTTCTGCTTTGATCCTTCCGCCTTTGTCGCTGTCCTTGTCCGTTACCCTTTGGACTTTTCCCTTTTCTGTTACCGCGGTCGTCCCGACACCGACGGGTGTCCCGGGACGTATGCGCGCCAGAGGTGCTCGGTGCCCACGCGGATGCCGATGCGCGGGCTCCATTCGATGGACCAGGCGCGGTGCGCGCGCGACGGGGATTCGATGCGCAGGGCGCCCGTGGTCAGCGGCAACTGATTCTGCGCACCGGTAATCGCCAGCGCACGCGTCAGGTTCCCGGGGCCGCGACAGAGATCGGCATCGCGTCCCGTCCATGACGGCACCGTACCTGCCGGACTCCCCTGCCGGACGCGCGCACGGCGGGCGCGCATCAGGTCGAGCCCGATCTCCGGTTCGATGGCGCGAATGAGGATCGCGGCCGGCGATCCCGCCGGCTCGGCGACGACGTTCACCATCCAGTGCACGCCGTAGTTGAAGTACACGTACGAGATTCCCGGCGGTCCGTAGAGCGGCACGTTCCGCGGGGTCGGCCCCGGTGCCGCATGGCACGCGGGATCGTCCTCGCCGATGTAGGCCTCGACCTCGACGATCAATCCACCGGTGATGCCGTCAGGCGTCTCGTGGACGAGTCGCTTCCCGATCAGCCGTCGCGTGACGTCGAGCGCTGGCCCGGCGAACAATCGACTGGTCACGCTGGAAACGACCGGTTGCCCATTGCCGGTTGCCGGGTGCCGGGGATCCCGTCACACGGCCTTCTGGCGCAGCCTGGCGATCGCGCGTTCGGCGGCGCGGACAACGCGGAGGTCGCTGTCGCCGCGGGCGCGTTCGAGCAGGGTCAGGGCTTCGGGGCCACCGATGAAGCCGAGCACGAGGGTGGCGCGTTCGCGCGTTTCCACGTCCGACGAGCCGAGCGCCTGTTCGAGACCGGGGATCGCGCGCGGCCCGAGTTCCACCAGGTATGCCATCGCCTGCTCGTGGTTCGCGCCGTTGTCGAGTGCGCTCACGAGCGTCGACACGCCACCGCTCGCCAGGCCACCACCGACGACGGCGGCGAAGGCGCCGGCAAGGAGCACGTCGGTCTGCTTCGCGCCGGCCAGCGCGAGGCCCGCCTGCTGCGCGGCTTCGCGGTTGCCGCTTCGCGCGAGTCCTTCGGCGGCGAGCCGGCGCAGGTTCGGTGACGATGAGGACAGCTGCGCGGTGAAGAGCGGCTGCGACGACGCGTGCGCGATGCGTGCGAGCGCGTCGAACGCGGCCTCGGCGCGCGGACCCTTGCCGTTGTAGTGCTGGAACTGCGTGGTGAGCGCATCGAGCGACTGCCACGCCTTGATGTCGCCGAGCGCACGCATCGCCGCGGTCGCTACGCGCGTGCTCTTGTCGTTGAGCGCGGCCACCAGGGCATCGCCGGCTGTCGCCACGCGCAGGCCGCCAATCACGCGCGCCGAGGCCTCGCGGATGTCCTCGACGGGATCCTGCAGCAGGCGCGTGAGCGCGTCGGCCGCGTAGCCGTCGAGCGGCGGGCGGGCCATCACACCGAGCGCGTACACGGATTCGAGGCGCACGCGCGGGCTCAGGTCGAACATCGACTGCGCGAGGCCGTTGGTCAGCTCGATGGGCACGGGCTGCGGGATGAGCCCGTACGGGCCGAGGTCATAGATGCGCTGCGCCGCGGCGGTGAGCCGCGATGTCGGCCGCACGCGCAGGCCCTTGCGCCTGTCGAGCACCTCGGGCTTCTCGACGTGGTAGAAGCTCAGCAGCGTGTAGATCGCCTCGAGCTGGATGTCGTCCACGGGATCGGTCAGCACCTGGCTGATCGACGCGATCGCCTCGGGGTACGCCGTGGCGCCGAGCGCCCGCAGCGCATCGCGTCTGACCTCGGCGTCGGGTGATTTCAGCTGCGCGACCACCTGATCGTAGGACGCGCGCGGCGCCGCGTCTTGCGCCATCACCGGAGCAGCGCCGATCGCCAGCACCGCCGCCACCATCAATCGAGGAATGCGCATCGGCGATCAGTGTAGACCGAACCGACAGCGGAACGACGGCAACCGGCAACCGGTTGGGCCGTCACCGGCGCGGGTGGCGCCGGACGGGGTCGTCCCGCCCGGGCCGACGAGCCTCTCCCGTACAAGTGCTCTTGGCGAGGAGGACGGGTGTGGCTGTCCGGCGACAGGACCTGCGCCATCAGCTCTACATCGCTGCGGCCTGGAGGATGGCTCTCAGATGTCGGCCCGTGTGCGAAGCGGCGATCTCGGCGATCGCTTCGGGGGTACCGGTGGCGACGAGGGAGCCGCCGCCGTGGCCGCCTTCGGGGCCGAGGTCGATGACCCAGTCGGCGGTCTTGATGACGTCGAGGTTGTGCTCGATCACGAGCAGCGAATGGCCTGCCGCGAGCAGTTTCCTGAACGCGGCGAGCAGCTTCGCAATGTCGTCGAAGTGCAGGCCGGTGGTCGGCTCGTCGAGGATGTAGAGCACGCGCTCGCCGCCCTGCGTCGCAAGGTGCGCGGCGATCTTGATGCGCTGCGCTTCTCCACCAGACAGCGTCGTCGCCGGCTGACCGAGGCGAAGATAGCCGAGGCCGATTTCGTCCAGCACCTGTAACCGGCGCAGCACCTTCGGCAGGCCGTTGAAGAACTGCAGGGCCTCGTGCACGGTGAGGTCGAGCACCTGGTGGATGTTCCTGCCGCGATACGTGACCTCGAGCACCTGCGGACGGAAGCGCGTACCGTCGCACACGTCGCACGGCACGAACACGTCGGCCAGGAACTGCATCTCGACGCGCACCTGCCCTTCGCCTTCGCACGCATCGCATCGTCCGCCGGGCACGTTGAACGAGAAGCTGCTCGCCGTGAGGCCGCGCGTCCTGGCGTCCTTGGTCGACGCGAAGAGCTCGCGGATCGGATCGAACGCCTTCAGGTACGTCACGGGATTGGACCGAGGCGTGCGGCCGATCGGTGCCTGATCGACGAGCACGACGTCCGACACGAGCTCGATGCCCTCGATGCGACGGCAGGCTCCGACGGCCTTGTCCCAGTCGCCCTTGGCGCGCTTGATGCCGGCGTGAATCACGTCGTGCACGAGCGTGGACTTGCCGGAGCCGGACACGCCGGTGACCACCGTGAACAACCCGAGGGGAATCTCGACGTCGACGTCCTTCAGGTTGTGTTCCGCGGCACCGAGCACACGCAGGCGCTGCCCCGTCGGCTTGCGCCGCGTCGAAGGGATCGGGATCGCCAGGTCGTCGCGCAGGTACTTGCCCGTCAGCGAGCGCGCATCCTTGCGCAGCCCTTCGAGCGAACCCGCGTACACCACGCGTCCACCGAGTTCGCCGGCGCCGAGCCCCATGTCGATGATTTCGTCGGCGACGGCGATCATGTCGGCGTCGTGTTCGACGACGAGCACGGTGTTGCCCTGATCGCGGAGCTGCCTGAGGATCTGGATGAGGCGCAGGTTGTCGCGCGGATGCAGGCCGATCGACGGTTCGTCGAGCACGTACAGCGTGCCCACCAGCGCCGATCCGAGGGACGTCGCCAGGCTGATGCGCTGCGACTCGCCGCCCGAGAGCGTGGAGGACAGACGATCGAGCGTCAGGTACTCGAGCCCGACGTTGCTCAGGAACGTCAGGCGCTTCACGATCTCTGCCTGGAGCTTGGCGGCGATCGTCGCCTCGCGTTCCGACAGCGACAGTCCGGTGAAGAACGCGAGCGCGTCGCTCACCGTCATCGCGCCCACGCGATCGATGGTGAGTCCCTGCACCTGCACGTCGCGCGCCTCGCGACGCAGCCGCGAACCATGGCAGTCAGGACAGATCTGGTAGCCGCGGTAGCGACTCAGGAACACGCGGACGTGCACCTTGTACTTCTTGCGCTCGAGCACCGCGAAGAACCCGCGCACGCCCTCGTAGGTGCCGTCGCCATCGACAACGAAGGCGCGCTCGGCCTCGGTCAGCTGCGCCCACGGCACGTCGAGCCGCACCTTGCCGTCGCGGCCGTGTCGCTTCAGGAGCATCTGGTAGCCGCGATACTGCGGCTTGGTCCACGGGTCGATCGCCCCCTGCGCCAGCGTCTTGCCCGGGTTCGGCACGACCAGTCCGAGATCGAGTTCCATGACGTTGCCGAAGCCGTGGCACGTCGGGCAGGCCCCGAACGGGTGGTTGAACGAGAACAGCCGCGGCTGCGGCACCTCGTACGGAATGCCGCACGCACGGCACTCGAACCGCTCCGAGAACTCGTGACGCACGGCCTCGCTCTGTCGCGCGCCGCTCTCACCGGGTTCGATGGCGAACGCCGCGCCACCGCCCTCCTGATAGGCGATCTCCAGTGAGTCGGTGATGCGTCCCGTGACGTCGGGCCCCACCTTCACGCGATCCACGATCACGTCGAGCCGCGCGCGCCCTTCGAGGGCTTTCATGGGAACGTCGGCGAGCGTCTGCACCTCCCCATCGAGCAGCACGCGCGTGAAGCCGCGGCGGCGCAGGGTGTCGAGCGTGGCTTCGAGCGAGAGCCGCACGTCCTGCTTCGTCGCGCGTGCGCTGGACTTGGCCTCGTCCTGTTCGTCCCGCGCGTCCTCGTCACCCGTCACGTGCAGGCTCACGACAGGCATCTCGAAGCCGAGGAGCAGACGCGTGCCTTCCGGAAGCGTAGCCAACCGCTGCGCGACGACCTCCGCCGACTCACGGATGACCTCACGCCCGCAGTTGCGGCAGTACGTCCGGCCGACGCGCGCGAACAGCAGGCGCAGGTAGTCGTGGATCTCGGTGGTGGTGCCCACCGTGCTGCGCGGGTTGCGGATGCTGTTCTTCTGCCGGATCGCGATGGCCGGCGAGATGCCGTGAATCGCGTCGACGTCGGGCCGCTCCATCCGCTCGAGGAACTGCCGCGCGTAGGCCGAGAGCGACTCCACGTAGCGGCGCTGCCCTTCGGCGTAGATCGTGTCGAAGGCGAGCGACGACTTGCCGGATCCCGACACGCCCGTGATGACGATCAACTTGCGCGCCGGCAGCGTGACGTCGACGTGCTGGAGGTTGTGCGTGCGGGCCCCCTTCACCACGATGTCCCGGATAGGCGCGGAGGGGGAGGTAGACATCAAACTACCAGCATACTCGACCGGCAACCGGCAACCGGCAACCGGCAACCGGCACCCGGCAACCGGCAACCGGCACCCGGCACCCGGCCACCGGCAATGCCGGGAATGTCGGGGGCGTCAGCCTGTGGACGTCGGGCGTACGGTTCGGCCCAACCGGTTGCCGGGTTGCCGGGTGCCGGTTGCCGGTCGAGAGGCCCTCCGGCCTCTCGACGTGCTAGAGTCGCGCGCGATGACGATCACAGTTCATGCGGATGCGGCGGCGATGGGAGCGGCGGCCGCGGCGGAGGTGGCGCAGGCCATCAACGACGCGGTGCAGGCGCGCGGGCGCGCGCGGATCATCGTGGCCACCGGCGCCTCGCAGTTCACGTTCCTCGATGCCCTCGTGGCGCGCACCGACGTGCCGTGGGCACAGGTCGATGCGTTCCACCTCGACGAGTACATCGGCCTGCCGCTCGCCCACAAGGCAAGCTTCAGGAAGTACCTGCAGGAGCGGCTGTTCAGCCGGGTGCCGATCGGCTCGGCGCTGCTGCTCGACGGGGAAGGCGATGTCGAAGCGGTCCGCGCGTCGGCAGGTGCCGCGATCAGCGCCGCCCCCATCGACGTGTGCTGCTGCGGAATCGGCGAGAACGGCCACCTGGCCTTCAACGACCCGCCGGCCAACTTCACGACGGAGGATCCGTACCTCATCGTCGATCTCGACGAGGCGTGCCGCCGACAACAGGTGGGCGAAGGCTGGTTCGGCAGCCTGGACGAGGTCCCGAAACAGGCCCTCAGCATGTCCGTGCAGCAGATCCTGAAGAGCCGCCTCATCTGCTGCATCGTGCCCGACGAACGGAAGTCCGTCGCGGCACAGGCCGCGATCGAAGGGCCTGTCACGCCGCACGTGCCCGCGTCGATCCTCCAGACGCACGCGAACACGCGGATCTTCCTCGATCCTCCTTCCGCATCGCGCCTGCAGGCAGGCACGATCGCCTCGCAGACGTAAGCCCGTGTCGAGCGAGCCGCGCAAGATCCCGCACTTGCGGTGGTACATCGCCATCCTCCTGTGCCTGGCGTCCGAACTGAACTACCTCGATCGCCAGGCGCTGTCGGTCCTCGCGACCCAGATCCAGAAGGACGTCGGCTTCACCGACGCGCAGTACGGCCAGATTACGTCGGCGTTCCTGATGAGCTACTCGGTCATGTACCTCATCAGCGGACGCATCCTCGATCTGATCGGGACGCGTCGCGGTTACCTGTATTTCGTGACGGCGTGGTCGATCGCGGCCATGAGTCATGCGCTCGCCCGCACGCCGTTCCACTTCCAGGTCGCGCGATTCGGCCTCGGCGCCGCTGAAGCCGCCGTCATCCCCGGTGGCGTGAAAGCCGCCACCGAGTGGTTCCCCGTCCGCGAGCGCGCGCTGGCCGTCGGCATCTTCAACGCCGGTACGGCGCTCGGCTCCACCCTTGCCGTGCCCGTCATCGGCGCCATCAGTCTCTACTTCGGCTGGCGTGCTGCGTTCATCGTCTCGGGCGCCCTGGGATTGCTGTGGCTCCCGCTGTGGGCGTGGCTGTATCACAAGCCCGAAGACCATTCCCGTATCACCGCCGAGGAACGCGCCCTGATCCTTGCCGACCGGTCGGCGACCGAGACGCAGGCGCCGCCGCCGATGCGCGTGCTGATCCGGATGAAGGAGACGTGGGGCTGCGTGGCGGCACGCGTGCTCACCGATCCGATCTCGTACCTCCTGAACTTCTGGGTGCTCAAGTACCTGGAAGACGTCTACGCCATTCCGCGGACGACGCTGCTGGCGGTCGGGTGGCTGCCGTACGCGGCGCTGGCAAGCGGCAACATCGCGTCTGGCGCGATCCCGCGCTACCTGGTGACGTCACTCGGCTTCACCGTCAACCGCGCGCGCAAGCTCGTGACGTTCACCGTGTCTGCCACGGCGCTCGTGCTGTTCCTCGCCCTCGCGCGCATCGACTCGATCGCGCCGTACGCGGCCAGCGTCGGCATGGACATCACCACGCTCGCGCTCGTGTGCGTGACGGCGGCGATGTTCTGTCACGGGGCCTGGGGCAACGTGATCCTGCCAGCGGAAGTATTCCCCGCGCGGGCCGTGGGGTCGGTGACAGGACTCGGCGGGCTGCTCGGGAGCATCGCCGGCGTGATCACGCAGCGGATCATCGGTCAGGTGGTCGAGGGCGCGGGATACGCGCCCGTCTTCCTCGTCTGCGCCTCCGCCTACCTCATCGCCTTCTTCCTCGTCGTCGTGTTGATCGGCGAGCTCGGGCGGATCAGGGACCTGAAGGATGCCTAGCCATCGCGGGCCGGGGTTGATCGACCTCCAGGTCAATGGCTTTGCGGGTGTCGACTACAACACCGACGCCTCGACGGAAGCGATTGCCGGATCGTTCGACGCGATGGAGGGGACCGGCGTCGGCCTCTGCCTGCCGACGATCATCACCTCGTCGTTCGAGCGGTTTCGCGATTGCGCGCGGCGCATCCTCGACACACGGCATCCGATCGTCGCGGGCCTGCACATGGAGGGACCGTACATCTCGCCTGAGGACGGCTTCCGCGGCGCACACCCGCGTGCGTGCGTAATCCCGGCGTCGATGGACGACTTCAGGCGTCGCGTCGACGCAGCAGACGGGCAGATCCGCCTGCTCACGCTCGCAGCGGAAGTCCCCGGTGCGCTGGCCGTCATCGAAGGCGCCGTGGCGATGGGCGTGCGCGTGGCCATCGGGCACACCAACGCGACGACAGCGCAGATCGCCGACGCCGTGCGTGCCGGCGCGACCCTCTCGACGCACCTGGGCAACGGTTTGCCGGTCACGCTGCCCCGCCATCCGAATCCGATCTGGGACCAGTTGGCGCTCGACGCCCTGCACGCGTCGCTCATCGTGGATGGGCATCACCTGCCACCTGCCACGGTCGCCGTGATGGTGCGAGCCAAGACGCCGGCGCGCACGATCCTGGTGACAGACGCGATGATGGCCGCCGGCGCGCCGCCGGGTCCCTATCGCATCGGCGACCTGGAGGTTGTGGCAGACGCCTCGGGTCGCGTGGCGGCTCCGGGGTCACTCACGCTGGCTGGCTCCTCCCTGACGATGCCAGCCGCCGTGGGGCATACGGCCAAGTGGGCGGCACAAGATGTAGCGGTCGCGTGGGCGATGGGGTCAATTCAGCCCGCTCGCTACCTCGGAATCGCCCCTCGCGGTCAAGCGGAGATCACCTGGAGTGACGACTGGAGCCGGGTCGAAGGAGTGACATTCAGCGGCACCACATGATGCGCCAAGCCCATCCGCCCGATATTCTGGATGGGTTCGAATTCTGGTTCACGCGTGCACACCACACCATCCAAGCGCTGGCTGAACGTCTACGTCTGCGCCGTGATCGCCACGGGGCTGGGGCTGCTTTTCGGCGCCCTTCCCACGGTGCGCGAGTCACCGTGGGTGTTTGCCGGCCTGCTGGTCCTGTCGGCCCTGCTGTCGGCGCTCAAGATCCACGTTCCCCTGGCGCGCGGCTGGGCGACGATGTCCACGTCGTTCGCCGCGCTGTTCGTGGCGATGCTCACGGCCGGATTCGGGCCGGCCCTGGTCATCGCTGCCGTGTCGGGCTGGGTGCAGTCGGCCTTTCACAGCAAGACGCGCTCGCCGCTCTGGCGCCACCTGTTCAACAGCATGATGCTCGTGCTGTCGGTGGGCGCGGCCGGCTACGCCTTTCTGCTCCTCGGCGGCTCGCTCGGCGGCATCGAACAGGACCTGCGCATCGGCCCGCTGGTCGGCGCGACGGCCGCGTACTTCATCACCAACTCCCTCATCGTCTCGACGGCGGTGGCGTTGTCGACCGGGCAGCCCGTGTGGCGCTGCTGGCACGACAACTTCCTCTGGACCGCGCCGGGCTACTTCCTCACCGCGGCCGTGGTGTCGCTCGCGACACTGGTGGCCAAGTACCGCGCATGGGACCTGGTGCTGTTCGTCCTCGTCCCGGTCGCGTTCATCTACCACTCGTACAAGGTCTACTTCGGACGCCTGCACGACGAGCAGAAGCGCGTGCAGGCGATGGCCGACCTCCACGCGAGCGCGCGCGACGACCTGGCCGCCGAGAAGGAGCGCCTGGCCGTCACACTGCGCAGCATCGGTGATGCCGTCATCACCGCGGACCTCCAGGGGCGGGTGACGATGCTGAACGTGGTCGCGGAGGAATTGACGGGCCGCAACCAGGACAAGGCGATCGGCAGGGCCATCGACGATGTGCTGTGCCTGTGGGACCCGGAAGGCACCATGGTGCAGGAAGTGCCGGTGGCGCGCATTCTCGAGAGCGGGCGCATGCCCGAGGCCGAGACGAACGCGTCGCTCATCGCTCCCGATGGATCGCGGCTGTCGGTGAACCTGACCGGCGCGCCGATGTCGGACGGTGAAGGGCAGAAGGTGGGCGTGGTGCTGGTGGTGCGCGACATCACCGAGAGCGTGCGCCTCACGCAGGAGCGCGTGCGCGCGAGCAAGCTGGAGTCGCTCGGCGTGCTCGCGGGCGGCATCGCGCACGACTTCAACAACGTCCTCACCGCCGTCGTCGGCAACATCGCGCTGGCGCGCAGCGACGAGACGCTGTCGCGTGAGACGGCCACGTGGCTGGAAGAAGCCGAGCGCGCGTGCCTCCGCGCACGCACGCTGACGCATCAGTTGCTGACGTTCTCGCGCGGCGGCGATCCCATCAAGCGGCCGATGCACATCGGGCCGCTCGTTGACGCCACCGTGAAGTTCGCCGTGAGCGGGTCCAGCGTGCGCTGCAGCGTGGACATCGCCCCGGATCTGTGGCCGGTCGAAGCCGACGAGGGGCAGATCGAGCAGGTGGTGCACAACATCGTGCTGAACGCCAAGCAGGCGATGCCGCGCGGCGGGCACGTCCACGTGACGTGCAGCAACGCGCGTCTGGCGCCAACGCCCGACGCGCCGGGCGTACCGCGGCCCTACGTCAGGATCAGCGTCAAGGACCAGGGTGCCGGCATCCCCGCCGAGCATCTCGAACGCATCTTCGATCCGTACTTCACGACCAAGCCGTCTGGGACGGGCCTCGGGCTGGCCGTGTCGCACGCCGTGATCAAGAACCACGGTGGCCTGCTCCAGGCGGAGTCGGCGGTGGGCACGGGCACGGTCTTCCACATCCTGCTGCCACGGTCGGTCAAGCGCGTCGCCCCCGTGGCGTCGCCGCCCATCGTGGCGATTCCGCACGGCAAGGGCCGCGTGCTGGTGATGGACGATGACCGCTCGATCGCGAGCGTGACGGCGTCGATGCTGCGGTCGCTCGGATACTCGCCGGACATCGTGTCCGACGGCGAGATGGCCGTCGAACGCTACGTGCAGGCCATGGAAGCCGGCGATCCCTACGACGTGGTGGTGATGGACCTGACGGTGCCTGGCGGCATGGGCGGCGCGCAGGCCCTGGCCGAACTGCGCGGGCACGACCCGCAGGTGTGTGCCGTGGTGATGAGCGGCTACGCCGATACCGGGCTGCTGGCCGAGTATCAGTCTGTGGGCTTCGCCGGTCGTCTGGCGAAGCCCTTCTCCCTGCGCGACCTGGCCGTCACGCTGCACGACCTGCTGACGGCCGCGCACCGGCGGGTGACGCACTGAAACAGACCGGCAACCGGCAACCGGTGGACGGAAGCAGAAGGACAGACGGTCGTAGGGGCCGGGCGTCCCCGCCCCCCGCACGCCACTGGCGCGCTTACCGCTGCGAGAGGTCGCGGACCCAGATCTCGCGGAAGCGCATGTCGCCGTTGCCGCCCGAGTGGAGCTGGAGCGAGATGCCGCCGTCGAACGAGCGCGGCTGCGGGTCGACGAAGTCCACGAGCACGACTCCGTTCAGTCGCGAGATGTAGTGGTTGCCGACCACGGTGAGGACGTACTCGTTCCACTCGCCGCGCCGCACGACCATCTCGTCTTCGGGCTTGGGCCACACGATCCAGTTGCGGCCGTCACCGTAGAGGCCACCGGTGTGGTGCATCGCCTGGCAATCGATCTCGAACTGGAGGCCCTGGGTGATGTTGGGCGTGCCGGGCTCGAACTCCGAGTGAAAGAAGACCCCGCTGTTGCCGTCGCCATCGCACTTGAACTGCATGGCGAGCTGGAAGTCCTTGTAGTTCTTGTCGGTGCGCAGGTAGCCGTAGGCCTTGGTCACCGCCACGCCGTGGAGGATACCGCCGGGTTCGACGACCCACTTCTCCTTGCCGATCTCCTGCCAGCCCGTGAGGTCCTTGCCGTTGAACAACTGCACCCACTGCTCGCCGGGCAGCTTCGGGCGCGGCGGACGCTGGGCCGGCCTGGTCTGCGCGGGCGGCGCCGCGGGCTGTGCGGGTTGTGCGGCAACGGTGGCCGTACCCGCCGGGGCGAGCAGGAGGGCGATGGAGAGGGCATGGATGAAGCGCATGCGCGCGACTATATCGCAGGACCGGAACCGTTCGGCGATGACGCGGACCGTGTCCCCGGCCGGCGCGGCGGGCGTTACCATACGGGCAGTGGTCGCGACCTTCATCGTGTACGACGAGCTCGATCGGTGTCCGTACCTGGCCGGTCACGTGGCGCGTCTGCCGCTGCGGGTCCCGGCGCGTCCGCTCACGCGATCCGAGGTGGACGCCGCACTCGCGGCCGGCGATCGCCGGCAGGGCGTGTTCCTCTATCGTCCGGCGTGTCCCGCCTGCCAGGCCTGTGAACCGATCCGGATCCCCGTGGGGGAGTTCCAGCCGTCTGCCACGCACAGGCGCACGCTGCGCGCGGGCGACGCGCGGTTCCGTCTCGAGATCGGCAAGCCCGTCGCCGACGAGGAGCGCGCCGCGCTCTACGCGCGGCACAAGTGGGGGCGCGGCCTCACGACGGCGGAAGACAACGAGGAGATCACCGACGTCGAGACGTACGCGGCGTTCCTCGTCGAGACCTGCTGCGAGAGTCTCGAGTTCGCGTTGTGGGACGGCGACCGCCTCGTGGCCGTGGCTGTCGCCGACCGCGGCGACCAGTCGCTCTCGGCCGTCTACTGCTGCTTCGATCCCGAATACGCGCGCTTCAGTCCGGGCACGTACACGATCCTCAAGCAGTGGGAGTACTGCCAGGCCGAACAGTTGCCGCACCTGTACCTCGGCCTGTTCGTCGCCGACTCGACGCACCTGTCCTACAAGGCCAGCTTCTCCCCCCACGAACGCCGCATCGACGGCACGTGGCATCGCTTCACGCGCTGAACAGAGCGGGCCTTGGGGCCACGGGGCCTTCTGAGGACTGCGCCCACGGTTGTGGGGGCGGCCCTTGTGGCCGCCCGCCGACACCTGCGGCGTGTGCGCAATTCCGCGATTGTGAAATTCGGAGATTCTGTGGCGTGGAGCCGACGGCCGGACTTGAACCGGCGACCTGCTGATTACGAATCAGCTGCTCTACCAACTGAGCTACGTCGGCCTGCAGGGAGGCCTGTTCAACGGACGCGCCGCCGAACAACCTTGGAAGTGTAGCACGGCACGCCGGTCAGTCGGTCTCGCCGCGCCGGATGCGGGCGAGCGTCTCCTCGACCTCTCGATCGAACCGGGCGAGGTCGCGGCGCAGTTCTTCTTCGCGTTCGAGCGCCGACGCAGGATCGAACGTGGCGGCCATCGCGGTCTGGTGCATGATGCGCCGCTGCGCCACGCGGGCCTCGTGCTGCCGCCGCGCCGTCGCGATCGCCTCCCGCTGCGCATCGGTGAGCGTCACCTGCGTGACGCCCTGCGCGGCATCCTGCTGCCGCAGCTTCTCCATCACGAGTTCGAGCCTGCTCTTCGGTGCCCCATCGGTCATGGGGTGATGGTACGACGAGAGCCCGCTCGGAGGATGGGCACGCCCAGCGGCACTGCTGACCGCCGGATGAAATCCGGCGGCTACGTGTGTGAGGCGTCCGCTTGCCGGTTGCCGGTTGCCGGCTGCCGGTTGCCGGTTGCCGGTTGCCGGTTGCCGGTTGCCGTTCAGTGTCCCGCTTACACTTGACTCCCATGCCATCTGTCGCCGACATCCGCGAGCGTCCCTCGTCTGCCAACCTGAAGCCCGCGCCTCCCAGCAGCGGCAACGACCGCATCCTGCTCCAGGGGCCCCATTCGCGCCTGCACGAGCTGCGCATCGTGCTGAAGTCCGTGCGCGACTTCATCCGCGGCTTCCGCACGCTGCACTTCGCGGGGCCCTGCGTCACGGTGTTCGGTTCGGCGCGATTCGACGATCGGCATCCGTACTACACGCTCGCGCGCGAAATGGGCGCGGGCCTCAGCCGGCTCGGGTTCACCGTGATGACGGGCGGCGGGCCCGGCGTGATGGAAGCCGCCAATCGCGGCGCAAAGGATGCGGGCGGCTGGTCGGTCGGGTGCAATATCCGCCTGCCATTCGAACAGGAGCCCAATCCCTACCTCGATCGGTGGCTCACCTGCGAGTACTTCTTCGTCCGCAAGGTTCTGCTCATCAAGTACTCGTACGCCTTCGTGGCCCTGCCCGGCGGGCTCGGCACCCTCGACGAACTCTTCGAAGTGCTCACGCTCATCCAGACCGGCAAGGTGCACTCCTTCCCCGTCGTCCTGATGGGACGCGAGTACTGGGCGCCGCTCATCGCGCAGTTGAACGACATGGTCGAGGCCGGCACCATCGGTCCGCAGGATCTCGACCTGCTGCTCGTCACCGACGATGTGCAGGAAGCGCTGGGGCATGTCAAGGAAGGAGCGATCACGCCGTTCGGCCTCACACCCAGACAGTCGCCGCACCCCTGGGCGGTCCTGGGCGAACGCGGGCGCGCGTGATGGCCACGCTCACCGGTCGTCGCGCGCTCGTCACCGGCGCCACGCAAGGCGTGGGACGGGCGATCGCACTCGCGCTCGCGCGTGCAGGCGCCGACGTCGTGCTGCACGGACTGCGCCTCGATTCGCAGGCGGAGCAGACGCGCGTGCAGTGCGAGGCGGCCGGGGTGCGGGTGGCACTGGTGTCGGGCGATCTCTCGTCGCGCCCCGTGGAGGCCGCGGCGCAGGTCTGGCGCGAGGCGACGGTCGCGATGCCGGGCATCGATCTGCTCGTCAACAACGCCGGCACGTGCCTGGACACGACATCGTTCCTCGACCTCTCACCGGACGTCTTCGAACAGACGATGCGGTTGAACGTGCAGGCGCCCTTCTTCCTGACGCAGCAGTGTGCGAGGGACTGGGTGGCGCGGGGCACGCAGGGACGCGTGCTCTTCACCGGCTCGATCAACGGCCGGCTGGCCGAACCGAATCACGCCGCGTACGACACGTCGAAAGGCGCGATCGAGATGATGGTGAGGACGCTGTGCGTGTCGCTCGCACCGAAGGGCATCCGCGTGAACGGGATGGCGCCGGGCCTCGTGCGCACGCCGCTCACCGACGCGTTCCTCTCGGACCCGAAGGCGATGGCGTGGATGCAGTTGCACACGCCGAACGGCGCGGTACCGGGGCCCGACGTGTGCGGTGAGGCGGCGGTGTTCCTGCTCAGCGACGCCGCGTGGCACATCCACGGGCAGATGCTCCTCGTCGACGGCGGGATGAGCGTCTGGCAGCAGCCCGACATCCCATCCTCCTGAGCAACACGCGCCGCGCGTGACGGCGTGCTACTCGGTACGCACGATCCCGACGGCAATCGTGGTCGTGCAGTCGACGCGCAGGAGTTCCGTGTCGCTCACGCCGTACTTCCCCGCCGGTGCACGGTAGTCGCCCTGTCCGGACACCTTGCGGACCAGTTGCAGGGACGTGTTGTCGCGCGGGTCGACGATCGTCGTCAGGCAGGCGTTGCCCGACTTCGCACGACCATCCTCCTGCACGAACATGTCGGGCGGGTTGCTCGCCAGGCGGTCGATTGTTCGCGGCGGCGACACGAGCACCTGTCGCACGGTGGCACAGCCACCAGACACGGCGAGCGTCACGACGGCCATCAGCACGGGTACACGCATGTTCTCGTCCTCCTGATGCCCGTACACCGACAGGATCACCGTCACGGGCTTCCCTTCTGGCTATCGGCGCGGCGCGACGTGGGCTTCAACCGGACCTGCGCGGGCCGGGCACGCCAGGCCCCTGCGATGTGGTGCGCGACGCGGGCCGCACGCCGGAACCTCACATCTCACGGCCGGCTATCGCATCCCTGTCGGCGGTCGTGAGGATCCAGCCTTCGTGGTCGACGAAACCGGTGGCGGGGGCGGGGGGCGTCACGCGTGGCGCGGTGGGCGAGGCGACACCGACCGGCGGCGCGAGCACGTTCGGCGCGGCGGCACCGGATGTGATCCACGGTGCAACGGCGGTACAGGCGAGGAACGCGCGGCGCGAGAGAGTGGTCATCGTCAGCCTCGTGTCGTGCGGAGGTGCGACGCGAGCCGCATGGAGAGCGCGACGATCGTCAGCGTGGGGTTGGCCGCGCCGACCGTCGGGAACACCGAACTACCGGCGAGATACAGGTTGGCGTAGCCGTGCACGCACAGCGACGCGTCGCACACCGAGTCGCGCGGAGTCGCCCCCATGCGGGTGGTGCCCATCGTGTGCCCGCCGCCTGTCGTCTCGCGATAGATCGCGTTGTTGAGCAGCCGCACCGCACCGATCTTCATGGTCGTGAGCGCCTCGCCGGCCAGTCGCGTGCTCTCTTCGATCGAGCGCAGGTCGCGCGAGGAGAAGCTGCAGTGCGTGCGGAGGCGATGGCTGCCCGCCCACGTACGATCGGCAAGGATCTCCACGCGGTTGGACGCACTCGGCTCCTGTTCCGATCGCGCGAAGAGCATCGCCCAGTCCAGGGACACGCCGAACGACGCTTCCAGGCGCGCCTTCACGTCCTGACTGTCCGCTGGCGCCTCGACGGGACCCTGTACCGCCAGTGAACACGGAAGCAGATCGTGACGCGTCATCAGCGGCGGCGCGACGCGCAGCGCCACGAGCCCGGGCCCGAATCCGTCGGGCATCGGCGGCAACCCGGCGCGATGGACCAGCACGTGTCCGCTCACCACGTGCGGATGCTCCATGAGGAAGCGACCCACCAGCCCCGACTCGTTGCCCACGGGCGTATCGGTGTCCGCGGCGGGTTGCAGCAGGATCTGCGCATTGCCCAGCCCGCCACACGCCAGCACGACGGTCTGCCCCTCGCGCACGGCGAGCGTCTGCGAGGTACGCGAGGGTCCCGTCAGTTCGAGCCCTTCCACACGCTGGCGCCATCGACTCGTCAGCCTGACCACGGTGTGGCGCATGAGCAGATCCACGCCTGCCGAGGACCCGATGTCGCCAGCGAGCGCGGGCAGGCGCACCGGCACGTCGTGTGAGAGCGGACAGGAAACGAGCGTGTCGCCGAAAGCCGTCCCAGGACGACACACGGCGGCAGGACGACCGAGCCATTCGGCGGCACGGGCGTACTCGCCGTCGAGATCGGCGCGCGCGATCGGCCACGCAGGCCGGCCGTCGCCGCCAGCGAAATCCGACGGTTCGAGTGCCGCCACCACGCCCGACCAGCGCGAGGACGTACCGCCAAGCGCCCGGATCCAGTGGTTCGCCCAGTAACCGTCGGAGAAGTGTCCGTACTCGTCGCTGCGCGTCAGCTCACGGGTCTCCTGAGTCTCCGTCGCGTCGCCCCCCTCGATCAGCAGCACACGAGCGGCGGGCGCGAGCGCCTGCGCGATGGGCAGCGCGGCAAACGAGGTCCCGACGATGATGACGTCGTAGGGGGCGAGTCCGTCGAGGCCGAGATGCTGGAGATGCATCGGGATCAGGGCACCGGCGGAAGGCCGTACCAGACGAGCCACGGCGCGGCGACGGCCAGGGCCGCGAGCGCACACGCCACGGCGGCCACACGCCAACCGTCGATGCGCTCGCCAACCGCGTCGACGACACGGCCCGCCATGAAGGCCAGCGTGAGGTACGTGGTGAAGAAGAGGTCCACGTCGCCGACGGGGCCGAGTCGCGGCACCATGAACGCGAGGTAGTACACCTGCACCCCCACGAGCGCGATTCCCAGCGGCATGCGCACGTCGCGCCGGCACGCGAGCCATGTGACACGACCCGCGCGCCACGCGCGCCACGTCGCCGCCAGCAGCAACGGCATCGTCCACCAACCTCCGCCCCACACGACGAGCGCCCCAACCTCACGCGCCCGCGCCATCGTCAGCACGGCGTCGAGCGAGAAGACCAGCGAGGTGGGACCCGCCGATAGGCCGACGTAGCGCGCGGGCATGTTCGCTTCACCGAAATTCATCACGCCATACAAGGCCTGGAAGTAGTGCGGAATGCCGAGAGGCCAGCAGATCGCGATCGTGACGGCGGCCACCACGAGGCCGGTCGCCACGACCCGCGCCGCACCTTCGGGTCGAACGACGGCCCATGCGCCAAGCGTCAGGCACGCGACAGGCAGGAACCCGATGTATACGAGCGGCAGCAGTGCCACGAGCGCGCCGACCTGCGTTGGCGTCCTGTCGCCGAGCGGGCGCTCGAACACCCACGCGAGCACGGCCACGAACGGCACCGCGATCAGCGGGTAGTACTCCGTATAGCCCGACATGAACAGGAGCCAGACGGGCGTGAGCGCGGGCAGCAGGACGGAGAGCCGACCGGGCCAGCGTCGCAGGAGGGCCAGCGTGCCGCCGACCATGCACACCGTGCCGAGCAACGCAAGGAAGGCGTTGGCCGACTGCCACGCGACGGGCAGTCGGGCCGCGACAGGCGGCAGGCCCCACACAGCCGCATGGAGGGTCGACGCCGCGGTGCTGCCGACAAGCCAGCGTGGGACGACACGCCCTTCGGTCACGAAACTGCTGAACACGGCCCCGTCGCCGTAGGGTCGTTCCGGCAACACACCCGCCGACAGGCATGCCAGACACACGACGGCCACCGTCACCTGGAGAACGAGAATCGCGGCGGTGGCGCGCCCGAGCGGCGTCTCGCCCGAGACGGCGACGAGCGTCAGCACCCCGCCGAGGGCCAGCAGGCCGGCCCGCGACACCGTCAGCGGGGCGGCACCGAGGAGCGATGCCAGGACGAGAGACACCATCGCGGCAACGACGAACGTCACGCCCGTCACGACGGAGATGCGCCGGTCGCCGGGCATCGGCCACGCGCTCGAAATCATCGTCACGGCACAGGATGCTACCCGACGTCGCGCAACGATGGATGGGGTCGTGTCGTTTACAGTACGTCAACATGACCCGGCAGCCTGGCTTTCTGCATCGGTTGATCGACGTGCGTCCAGGCGAGATGAGCGCCCTCCTGTGGGCGACGCTCTTCTACTTCTGCGCGCTGTCGGCGTACTACGTCATCCGCCCGATCCGCGACGCCATGGGCGCCGAGAGCGGCGTGGAGAATCTCCCGTGGCTGTTCACGGCCACGCTCGTGGCGATGCTGGTGGTGAACCCGCCGTACGCGGCGCTGGTCTCGCGGCTGCCCCGCCTGCAGTTCATCAGCTACACGTACCGCTTTTTCGAAGCGAATCTGCTGCTCTTCTTCGCGATCTTCCTCCTCGGCGGCGCGGCGCTCCAGACGCTGGCCGGCGGCGTGTTCTTCGTCTGGACGTCGGTCTTCAACCTCTTTGTCGTCTCGGTGTTCTGGGCGTTCATGGTGGACGTCTTCACGCGCGAGCAGGGCAAGCGCCTCTTCGGCTTCATCGCGGCGGGCGCAACGGTGGGCGCCATCCTGGGATCGTTGGTGCCGGCGCTGCTGGCGCAGCGCATCGGCAGCACGCCGCTGCTGCTCGTGTCCGTGGTGCTGCTCGAGATCGCGGTGTTTGCCATGGTCCGGCTGTCGGCCATCGCCACGGCCCTGCGAACGGCCACGGGCGGCGCGAGCGAGGACACGCCGATCGGCGGCGGCGCGCTGGAGGGTTTCAAGCGCGCCCTGAGCAGCCCGTATCTGCTCAACGTCGCCCTCTACATGCTCCTGTACACGTTCACGTCCACCGTCCTGTACTTCCAGCAGGTCGACATCGCCGCGAGCTACTTCGACAGCCGCGGTGCGCGAACGGCGTTCTTCGCGCGCGTCGACCTCGCCGTGAACGTCCTGACGCTCGTGACGCAGCTGTTCCTCACGAGCCGCCTCCTCCAGTGGCTCGGGGTGGCAGTGACGCTCTCGATCCTGCCGCTGGTCAGCGTGCTCGGGTTCGCATGGCTCGGCGTGATGCCGACGATTGCCGCCATCGTGGCCTTGCAGGTCACGCGTCGTGCGAGTAACTTCGCCATTGCGCGCCCCACACGCGAGTTCCTGTACACGGTGCTGTCGCGGGAGGACAAGTACAAGGCCAAGAGTCTCATCGACACGGCCGTGTACCGGCTCGGCGATCAGGTGGGCGCGTGGTCGTATGCGGCACTCGGCGCGTTGGGTCTGGCGCTGCCGGGTATCGCGCTCTACGTGGCCGTCCCTGTTTCGCTGGCGTGGCTCGCCAACGCGTTCTGGCTCGGCAAACGTCAGGAGCGCATGGCGCAGGAAGCCTGAGAGAGGACACATGTCGATGACCCGATCACATACCCGTATGACGCGACGCGACGCACTCGGCACGGTCGCTGCCGCCGGTGCAGGCCTGGTCCTGGCGCACTGGTCGTCGTCCACAGTGGAAGGCCAGACGCTGCCGGCCATCCTCAAGGGGATCCCCAAGAGCGGCGAACAGATTCCGGTCATCGGGCTCGGGACCAATCTGTACAACGTGAAGACGCCGGAGGAACTCGCGCCGCTGCGCGAGGTGATCCGCGAGATGCCGGCCACGGGCGGCACGTTGATCGACACGGCGCCCGGCTACGGTCGTTCCGAGATCATCCTCGGCGAATTGATGGCCGAACTCGGCAATCGCGACAAGTTCTTCCTGGCCACGAAGGTGATGGCCCCCAACGGCGACGCGGCGGCAGGGCAAGCGCAGCTCGAAGAATCCTTCCGCCGCCTCAAGACGGACCGCATCGAGCTGATGCAGGTCCACAGCCTGAACGGCACGGCGGCCATCATGCCGACGCTGCTGAAGATGAAGGAGCAAGGACGCATCCGCTACATCGGCGTCACCACGTCGGAGGATCGCCAGTATCCGGACCTGCTCGCCCAGATGCGGGAGTTCCCGCTCGACTTCATCCAGGTGGACTATTCTCTCGACAACCGCAACGCCGCGCAGGACGTGCTGCCGCTCGCGCAGGAACTGAAGATGGGCGTGCTCACGAACCTGCCGCTCGGTGGCGGTCGCGGCAGCCTCTTCCGTCGCGTGCAGGGCCAGCCAGTGCCTGACTGGGCCAGGGCGTTCGATGCCTCGTCCTGGGCCCACGTGTTCCTGAAGTACGTGGTCTCGCACCCGGCCATCACGGTGGCGATTCCGGGCACGCGGCAGGTGACCAACCTGAAGGACAACCAGGGCGCCGGCAAGGGCAAGCTGCCGACGGCAGCGCAGCGCGCCGAGATCGAGAAATTCTGGGACAGCCTCCCGCAGCCATGAGCAGCCCTCCCCTGCTCCCGTTGCGAGTGGTGGCCGCGGCAGCGCTGTTGGCGCTGCCGTGCCATGTGTCCCAGGCGCAACCCGCCGCCGCTCCTCGAGCGGCGACGGCCCCTGCGCCGGTACTCGTGTCACCGGAGGTCCATGCCGACGGCCGGGTCACGTTCAGGTTCCGCGCGCCGACGGCAGGAGACGTCGCCGTCGGCCGTTCGGGTGCGGATCGTCTGCCCATGGTGAAAGACGAGGAGGGCGTGTGGTCGGCGACCACTGGAGCCCTCGAGCCCGACATCTACCAGTACACCTTCAGTGTCGATGGCCGGACAACGCTCGATCCGTTGAACACGTGGGTCGCACCCAACCTGCTCAACATGTCGAACATGGTGCGCGTGCCGGGGCCCTCGTCCGGCGACGGGCATCGACCGTGGGACGTCGCCGACGTGCCGCGCGGCCAGTTGCATCGCCACTTCTACGCGTCGGCCCGGGTGGGCGACCACCGCGACTACTACGTCTACACGCCACCAGGCTATGACGCCCGTCGCACGGAGGCCTATCCGGTCCTCTACCTCCTGCACGGTTTCTCCGACGATGCGAGCGGGTGGACGGCGGTGGGTCAGGCGCACGTCATCCTTGACAACCTGATCGCGGCGCGAAGAGTCACGCCGATGCTCGTCGTGATGACGCTGGGCTACGGCGCACCGGAGATCCTGACGCGCGGTCCACGTGCACCGGGCCTGGGGCAGAGGAACATGGAGGGCTATCGCGACGCGCTGTTTGCCGAGGTCATCCCGGCCATCGAGCGCGACTATCACGCCGACACGCGCCGCGAGCGCCGTGCGATTGCCGGTCTCTCGATGGGCGGAGCCGAAAGCCTGTTCGTGGGCCTGAACGCCATCGACAGGTTCGGATGGATTGGCGCCTTCAGTTCAGGCGGGCTCGGCGATGCGACGCAGTTCGCCACGCTGTTCCCTTCGCTGACGTCGGCGGAGGGCAGGCGGCTGCGCCTGCTGTGGATCGCGTGCGGTACCGAGGATCGCCTGATCGACGCGAACCGCCAGTTCCGCGCCTTCCTCACCGAACGCGGCGTGCCGCACGAGGCGATCGAGACGGCTGGGGCTCACACGTGGACCGTCTGGCGCCGCAACCTCGCCACGTTCGCGACCCTGATCTTTCGCTGAACGCACCGGGCACCGGGCACCGAATGCGGAAGCGGCCATCGGGAATGGAGCGAACGGGTTTCAGAGCCTGTGAAGGAATCGCGTGTCGGTGCGGGTGGCGCCGGACGGGGCCGCCCCGCCCGCGCGCAGGCGCGTCAGCCGTACAAGGGCCGTTCGCGCCGAGGGCGGGTGGGGCTGTCCGGCGACAGGACCCGCGCCTTCACGAATACCCGCGATTGCTTCACAGGCTCTTCAACCCGTTGGTCGACGCTACGTGGGATCGACATGCGGCGGTCGGTCATCCCGCAGTCAGTCTGTCTCCTGCTCGGGACGATGGGCACTGCCGTCAACGCTGCAGCATGGGAACGTGTCAGTCAGGGGGGACACTCGACGCTGGTATCCAACTTGCTCTCAACCACGACAGGCGCCTATTCAGGAGACCCGCAACGTGAAACAGTTCGGAAGAAGTCTCGTGGTTGCGACGGCCGTGCTCACGGCAACGGCATTCGTCCCTGAGCTTGCCTTCGCGCAGCGTGCGCGTGGCGGTGGCGGGTCGCGCGGCGGCACCGTCGGACGGGCCGTGCCTCGCGGCGGCGGCGCGATGCGCCCCGGCGGCGTGCGTTCGGGCGGCCGCAGCTACAGGCCGGTATACGTGGGCCGGCGCGGCTACTACGGCTACTACCGCGGTTGGGGTCTGGGCGCCGGCGCATGGGGCTGGGGTCCGGGCTGGTGGGGACCGGGCTACGCGAGCAGCATGTGGTGGCCAGGTTGGGGCTGGTGGGGAGGTCCTGCGATCTACGCACCACCCTACGGCCTGCGAGTCACCAGCAACGCGCGCTTCCTCGTGACGCCGCGCGAAGCCGAGGTGTACATCGATGGCGCGCTGGCCGGAGTCGTCGACCAGTACGACGGCGTCTTCCAGAGCCTGACGCTCGCGCCGGGCACGCACACGATCTCGCTCTATCTCGACGGCTTCCGGCGCGTCGATCGCAGCGTGTACGTGGCGCCGGGGTCGACTCTGAAGCTGCGCCATACGATGGAACCGCTGCCCGCCGGCGCCTCGCCCGACCAACGCCCGGTGCTCGCGCCACGGCCCGAGCGACAGGCACTCGAGGTGGGTCCAGGCCGAGCACCTGACGAGCCACCCGTTGCGCGGGCACCTCGTCCACCGCGTGAGCCACGTGAACCGCGCGCGCCACGCGCACCGCGACCGCCGGGATCTGTCGAGGCGCGGCCCGACGTGGCCGACGGTGGCTTGCTCGTCATTCGCGTGCAGCCGGCGGATGCCGACGTGTTGATCGACGGGCAGCTGTGGCAGACACCCGACGGCACCAGGCCGCTGGAAGTCCGTGTGCCCGCCGGGCGCGTCAGAATCGACGTGCGGAAACCGGGACACACGCCGTTCACGGCCGACGTGACGGTACAGCCGGGCGAAGTGACGCCCATCAATGTGAGTCTGCCGTCGCGCGAGGCGCCGATCGAGTAGACACGAAGACCCTCCCGCCGCACGGCCGGCATGCGGATGTCCTGTCCACGTGTCGGTTCGTGTTCTCCGTCTCCGCGCCGGCCCTGCGTCGGTGCGGTGCCGGAACCTTCCTCATACGTGCATTACTGCAGTACCTGCCAGCGGGACCTCGAAAGGGTCCCGCTGGTCCCCGCTTGCGTCCTCCCGTGTCAAGGAGTACCGTTGCGTGTCTCCAATCAATCGGCTCGCGCCGAACACGTGATGTCCGGCGGGAGCTGTCGCGTTCCTGTGGACGTGGTGGTGTGCGATGGGTACACGCGTATCGACAACGATGTGGCGATCGGCGGTGGTGCTCGGTCTGCTTCAGTTGATGCCGGCGATGGCCGGCGCCCAGGCAAGACGCGCGGCCGACACCGTTGATGTCACCGCGACCGTCGAAACCACGGCAAGCGCGAACAAGCTCATTCAATCGATCACGTTCTCGCCGATCGTGGCCTTCGCCGGAGCCGATCTCCGCGTTGTGGTGCGTGTGCAGCCCGACGCCGGCAATCGCCGCCTGCACATGATCGTCGACGCGCCGGTGTTCTACGCCAGCACCGAGCGTCAGCTCGATGGCATCGACGGCGCGCGCGCCCACACTTTCAACGTGCGTGAACTCCCGCCAGGCGACTACCAGATCGTGGCCACGCTCGAAGGCGTCGGCGGCATCAGGTCGCGCGTGACGCGCACCTTCAAGGTGATGGGCGGAGACGAGACGCCGCCCGAGCCGCCCACGCGCTCCATCGGTCGCCGGCGCGGACGCAGCTGACCTCCACCGGCCCGCGTCCCGTCACGCCATGGATGCCGCGGGGTGCGTCCACGGCGCCCGATACGGCCGGCGCAGCAGCGCGTTGGCCTGGGCATCGTTCACGATGCGGCCGGCCTCGTGATCCCACGTCAGCGACCGCCGCAACTGCATCGAGTGGTTCGCCAGGATGCACGCCGTCGTCGACATGTAGCCTTCCTCGATGTCGGCGACGGGACGTCCACCCGCGTCGATGCACCGCAGCAGGTCGCGCATGTGGCCGCGCATCGCCGGCGCAACATGCCGCTCCAGATCCTTCTCGGTCCGATCCTCCGGATACTGCTCGAACTCGTACGTCACGTCCTCGTGGAGCGGCGTGCCGTCGCCGCGCGGGATGAAGTCCCAACTCATCACGCTCGCCTTGAGCGTGCCCTTGTCGCCATAGATCGTGGCGCCCCACGGGTACTTCGGATCCGGGGCGTCGCCCCACGTGCGATGCGTCCACACGACGGGCAGCGACCCGAAATCGAACGTCGCCGTCTGCGTGTCGCTGATGTTGGCCCTGCTGTTGGGCTGCACGAGAATCCCGCCGGTCGACGCCACGCGTTCCGGCATGCCCAGGTCGAGCAGCCACCGCACCATGTCGAGCATGTGGATGCACATGTCGCCGACGATCCCGTTGCCGTATTCCATGAAGGCACGCCATCCCCGCGGATGGACGAGCGCGTTGTAGGGCCGCATGGGGGCGGGCCCCGTCCACATCTCGTAGTCGAGCGTGGCCGGCGGTGTCGCGTCCGGTGGATTCTCGCGCGTGCGCATGTGGTAGTAGCAGTAGATCTCCACGTACGCGACCTTCCCCAGCAGGCCTTCCTGAATCACTCGCCGCCGTGCGTTGATCAGATGTGGCGTGCTGCGGCGCTGCGTGCCGACCTGCACCACGCGAGTGTGACGGCGCGCGGCGGCGAGAATCGCCTGCCCCTCGGCGATGTCCACGCTGATCGGCTTCTGCAGGTAGAGGTGCGCGCCCGCCTGCATCGCCTCGATGGCCGCCAGCGCATGCCAATGATCGGGGGTGCCGATGAGCACGACGTCGAGATCGCGCTCCTTCAGCATCTCGCGGTAGTCGCGATACGTGCGTGGTGTCTTTCGCGATGCCTGCCGCGACGCGACGATCTCCGCGGCACCCGCGAGCATCTGCGCGTCGACGTCGCACAACGACACCACGTCGACCGGCTCGACCTGGATGAGGCGCAGCAGGTCCGCCTTGCCGTACCAGCCCGAGCCGATGAGGCCGACGCGGCGCGGCTTCGGTTGCGCGCGCGCGGCGATGGACATCGGCAGCGGCAGCGCGGCGAGGGCGAGCGCACGGCTGCCCTGCTTCAGGAGGTCACGACGATCCATAGGGCCTTGTATGGCGAAGCGGCGGCCGAACGCAAGTCGCGGCCGCGGGCGCGTCTGCGTCAGGCGTGGACGCCAGGCGCTTCGTGGCCTGTGCGCGCGACGTACTCCACGTAGGACCCCGGAAACAGGTGCGGCTCCCGCTCGCGTCCGCTCTCGCCTCCCAGTTCGAGCACGCGGTTGCTCAGCCCGCGCAGGAACGTCCTGTCGTGCGAGACGAAGATTATCGTGCCCTCGAAGTCGGTCAGGGCCTCGATGAGCATCTCCTTGGTCGCGAGATCGAGGTGGTTGGTCGGCTCGTCGAGCACGAGGAAGTTCGGCGGATACAGCAGCATCCGCGCAATCACCAGCCGCGTCCGTTCACCGCCGGACAGCGCCCGGATGGGCTTGTCCACATCGTCTCCGGAGAACTGGAAGGCACCGAGCAGGTTGCGCAGCACGCCGATCGATTCCTGTGGGAAGTCCTTCTGGACCTGCGTCTCGATCGTGAGGTCCGGGTCGAGCACCTGCAACGACTGCTGCGCGAAGTACCCCATCTGGAGACTCGCGCCGAGCGTGACCTGTCCGGCGTCCGGCGCCAGCGCGCCCGCGATCATCCGGAGGAGCGTGGACTTGCCCGCACCGTTCTTCCCCATCACGCACCAGCGTTCGCCGCGCATGATGTTCATCGACAGGCCCCCGTGCACCACGCGATCGCCGTAGGCCTTCGTCAGGCCCTCGAGCACCGCGACCCTGTCACCCGAGCGCGGCGGCTGGCGGAACTTGAACGGCACCACTTTCCGCTTCTTCGGCAGTTCGATCTTCTCGATCTTCTCGAGCGCCTTCACACGACTCTGCACCTGCGCGGCCTTGGCGGCGTGCGCGGAGAACCGCTCGATGAAGCGCTGCTCCTTGGCGAGCATCGCCTGCTGGCGCGCGTACGCGGCTTCGCGATTGGCTTCTCGCTGCGCGCGCTCGCGCTCGTAGAACTCGTAGTTGCCGGAATAGACGGTGATCTCGCCGCCGTCGATCTCGGCGATCTTCGTGACGATGCGGTTCATGAACTCGCGATCGTGCGACGTCATGAGGAGCGCGCCGTCGAGCGACGTCAGGAAGCGTTCGAGCCACAGGATCGACTCGATATCGAGGTGGTTGGTGGGCTCGTCGAGCAGCAGCACGTCTGGCTTGCCGAGGAGCACCCGCGCCATCGCGACACGCATCTTCCAGCCGCCGGAGAGCGCGCCGACGTCGCCGTCGATCTGCGCGTCATCGAACCCGAGGCCCTGGAGCACGTCGCGGGCCTGCGCCTCGAGCGCGTAGCCACCGAGGTGGTCGTACTCCTCCTGCACGTGGCCGAATCGATCGAGGATGCGATCCATGTCGTCGGCGCGATCGGGATCCCCCATCGCGTGCTGGAGCGCCTCCAATTCGTGGTGCAGCGTGCCCACGCGGCCGCTGCCGGCGATCGCCTCGTCGAGCACGGAGCGTCCGCTCATCTCCTCGACGTCCTGCCTGAAGTAGCCCACGGTGAGCTTGCGCGGCACCGAGAGGTCGCCCTCGTCAGCCGACTCCTCGCCGACGATCATGCGGAAGAGCGTGGTCTTGCCGGCACCGTTGGGACCGACGAGGCCGACGCGCTCGCCGGGATTGAGCTGGAACGAGGCGTCGACGAACAACACCTGGCGGCCGTACTGCTTGGAGATCTTCGAGAACGTGATCATCGGGACACTCAACCGTCCATGATAGAGTCGCCGCGTCTTTCGATGGAGGTTCGATGCGCGCCCGACTGTCGTGGCTGACCGCCCTGTGCGGAGCCGTCCTGCTGCTGGTCCCCCACTCGCTCGTGTCCCTGCGGGCCCAGGACGGCTGGATCTCGCTCTTCGACGGCAAGACCCTCGACGGCTGGAAGGTCGGCGAGAACGCCGCGACGTTCAGCGTGCAGGACGGCGCCATCGTCGTGTTCGGGCCACGCGCACACCTCTATTACATGGGCCCCGTGCAGGATCACGTGTTCACCGACTTCGAGTGGAAGGCCGACGTGATGACGTTCCCGGGTTCCAACTCGGGGATGTACTTCCACACCGAGTACCGGGAGAGCGGCTGGCCCGAGAAGGGATACGAGGTGCAGGTGAACAACTCGCACACCGACCCGATCCGTACCGGCAGTCTCTACAACATCGTCAACTACATGATCTCCGCGCCGGCGCGCGACAACGAGTGGTTCACGCAGCTCGTGATCGTCAAGGGCAGGACCGTGACGATCAAGGTGAACGGCGTCACGACGGTGGCCTACACCGAGCCGGCCGGCGTGGAACGCCCCGCCAGCATGGCGCAGCGCCTCCTCTCGAAGGGCACCTTCGCGCTGCAGGGCCACGACCCCAAGAGCCGCGTCCACTTCAGGAACATCCAGGTCCGCCCGCTCTGACGGAGACGCGTGCGGTTGGGTCCGGACTGGACGCCGTGAACCGTTCTGCGACCGCCCTCGTCTGACGTTCCGGGTGTTGACGACAACTGTAGTCAGTGGCACACTGCCCCTGTTGACGACAGTTGTAGTCAACGCGAAGGAACGACAACGTGGCGACCATCAAGCGACCCGGCGAGCAGGAACTCGCCCTCCTCACCTGGCTGGCCGAGCACCCGGCCCTGTCGGTCGGCGAAGTGGCCGATCAGTACGGCACGCCGCGCGACCTTGCCCGCTCGACCATCCTCACGATGATGGAACGGCTGCGCAAGAAGGGACACCTGTCGCGCAGGCGTACCGATGGCGTGTTCCGCTACACCTCTGCCGCGGGACCTGACGAGGTCCTGAAGGACGCCGTGGGCACATTCGTCTCTCGTACCCTCGGCGGTTCGATGTCGCCATTTGTGGCCTATCTCAGCGACGAGGCCAACGTCACCCCCGAGGAACTGGCGGAACTGCAGGCCCTCGTGGCGCGCCTCGAACACCGCACGAAGAGGTCGTCATGACGCTGCTGACGCTCGCCGATCTGCTCCGGACCGGCAGTCTCGACGTGCTCGTCGCGTTGACGCGCGCGTCGATCGACGGTGCCGTGTGCGCCATCGTCGTGTGGGCCGTCATCCGCGCGGTGCCGTCGCTGCCGGCGTCGGCGCGTGCGTGGCTGTGGTGGTCCGTGTCGTTGAAGCTGATGCTCGGCCTGCTGCCGCTTCCGGGCGTCGCGCTGCCATGGCTGCCGGTACCCGAGCGCGCCATGGCGACGCTCGAAGACGGCCGCGCACCGGGCGTGGCGCTCGTCGACAGCCAGCCGCGACCTGCCGTCCGCGCGACGACGTCGAATGACATTCCTGTCGCGTACGACGCCATCGTTCCGGCGACGGACGCCGACATGGCCCCGTCGCGCGTGACACTCCCCTACGCCACGTTCTGGCCCGTCCTGCTCGTCGCGATCTGGCTATCGATACTCGCGCTGCACGCCGCGGGTCTCTGGCGAGCGCTGGGAACCGCGCGACGCCTGAGGCGCGATGCCATTCCCGCACCGCCGCACGTCATCGGTCGCGCGATCGATCTCGTGGCGCGTTTCGCGCTGCCGATCGTGCCGCGCGTCCTCGCGTCGCGCATCGTCAGCGTGCCATTGCTCATGGGCATCATCCGTCCCGCCATCGTGCTTCCGGCGTCGAGCCCCGACACGTTGACGCGCGATGAGCTCGATCTCGTGCTGGGACACGAGCTCGCGCACATGCGCCGGCGCGATCTCGCCTGGGGATGGGTGCCGGCCATCGCGTCGCGCGTGTTCGCGTTCCATCCACTCGCGCGCCTCGCACTGCGCGAGTACCTCGCCGCACGCGAAGAAGCGTGCGATGCCGACGTTCTGCAGACACTCGACGTCGCGCCGGCCGATTACGGCCGCGCGATCGTGAAGCTCGGTGTGGCCACCACGGACGATGTGCTCGCGGCCGCGGGTGCGTCTCGCTCGTTCAGCCAGTTGAAGAGGAGATTGACGATGCTCGATCGTGTGCACACGCGTCCGTCGCGGTGGTGGTGGACCAGTGCGGGCGCGCCCGCCCTGCTGCTGCCGTTGACCATCGCCGCGCAGCCCGCGCCGACGCCGGTGCCGGAACCTCAATCCACACCTGCTGCCGTCGCGGCGCCCGTCCCTGCTCCGGCACCGCTGCCACTGGAGTCCGCGACGTTCGTACCCGACGTCCCCGTTCCACCCGCCCCGCCGGCGCCGCTCACGCCGGTAGCTGTTCTCCCAGACGTGCCGGCGCCACCGGCCGCACCACGCGCGCCATTCGGCGTCCCGGTTCCCGCGCCACAGCCAGCACCGCCGGCACCGGTCGCGCAGCCAGCCCCGCCAGCGCCACCTGCCCCGCCGGCCCCAGCGGCACGCAGCGAATGGCACCTCGTCAACGACGAACTTCCGTTCATCCTGCTCGACGGCCCTGGCCGCTCGATGTCGGCAGGCAGTTCGCGCGACAGGGCTGAAGCCGAGCGACAGCAGACATCGGCTGACGACACGTTGATCTGGTTCCGGCACGACGGCACGTCGTACGTCACGCGCGATCCCTCGACGATCCGGGCCGTGCGCGATGCCTTCGCGCCCGTCACCGTCGTCGGTCAGGAGATGAATCGCATCGGTAAGGAGATGAATCGCGTCGGCGCGGCGATGCGCGCACAGGGCGAGAGACAGGCTGACATCGGCGCACGTCAGGCCGACATCGCCATGAGACGGGCCGAGACCGGTGTGACGGTCGCGCGCGTGGCGGCCATCCACGCCGCCCGTGACGCCGAACGCGCTCGCGAATCGGAACGGACACTGGCGTCAGACCGTGCAGCACGGCAGGAAGCGCGTGCGGCGGCTCGCGAAGCCGCGGCGCAGGCCCGCGCGGCGAGCCTGTTGGCCGCCGCGGTCGCGTCCGGCGCTGCCACGCGCGCCCGCTGACCGAATCACCGCACGAAATAGACGGCGGCCGAGCAGGAACGGGCACGGCCGCCGTCTGCAGCGGTGAGGGAGCGACAGTCGCGATAGACTCCACCGATTCGCGATGGTCATCCCTCGTCTCTTCACCGCGCTCGCGCTCCTCGTCTTGCTCGCCGCCTTGCCTGCACGCGCACAGGCCGGGCTCGGAGCGCCGGCCCTACCCACGGCGGAGACGACACCGCGCCGCTTCCGCGCGGGCGCGGCCACCGCCAACATCACGCCCGCGCTCGGCGGTCTCATCGTCGGCAACTGGACGCCGACGCCGGCAACCCATATACACGACGAACTGCACGCGCGATGTCTCGTGCTCGACGATGGCGAGAGCCGTGTGGCGATCGTGGTGGTCGACAGCCTCGGCGTCCCGCGGCACGTGATCGACCACGCCAAGCGACTGGCGCACGCGCACACGGGCATTCCCGCCGAGCGCATCCTCGTCAGCGCCACGCACACGCACTCGGCGACGACATCGCTCGGCGAGCGCTGGTCGCCCGCCGAGTACGAGGTGTCGCCCGCGCTCGACGACTACCAGACGTTCCTCGCCACGCGCATCGCCGACAGCATCCGCCTGGGCGTCGCGAATCTCGAGCCCGCGCAGGTCGCCTGGGGACGAGCCTCACTGCCGGACGAGGTGTTCAACCGCCGCTGGTTCATGCACCCGGGCCCGCACCTCGAGAACCCGTTCGGCAGCACCGACCGCGTGCAGATGAATCCGCGTGTCGGCAGTCCGGAACTGATCGAGCCGGCCGGCCCCACAGACCCCGACATCGCGATCCTCGCCGTCCGCGCGCTGAATGGACGGCCGATCTCGGTCCTTGCCAACTACTCGCTGCACTACGTCGGCGGCGTACCTGAAGGCCACGTCTCGGCCGACTACTTCGGCGTGTTCGCGCGGCGCCTGGCGCACATGATCGGTGAGGACGAACGTGCATCGCGCTTTGTCGCCATCCTCTCGAACGGCACCAGCGGCGACGTCAACAACGTCGACGTCCGTGGCGGGCAGCAGCGGCTGCCGTCATACGAGCGCATGACGCGCGTGGCCAATCGCGTGGCCGCGCGTGTCTTCGACGCCTATCAGCACGTCACGTGGCACGACGCCGCACCAGTCCGCATGGCGCAGCAGACAATGACGCTCGAGACGCGCCGACCCACGCCGGAGTTGCTGGTATGGGCAAAGGCAGTCATGGCGCGTCCGGCAGATGCGCCCTTGCGCCATCCACGCGAGCGCATCTACGCCGAGCGCACCCTCGGCCGCGCCAGCGCCCCACCCACCCTCGACGTCGTCCTGCAGGCGGTGCGCATCGGCGATCTCGGTATCGCCACGATGCCCTTCGAGGTCTTCGCCGAGATCGGCATCGAGATCAAGGCAAAGACCCCCTTCGCGCAGAGCTTCACCATCTCTCTGGCCAACGGTTCCGAAGGATATCTGCCGACGGCTCGTCACCACCAACTCGGTGGCTACGAGACGTGGCTCGGCACCAACCGCGTGGAGCCGGACGCCGCCCGCAAGATGACCGACGCGCTGCTGGCGATGCTGGCAGCATTGAGGTAGAGACACGTCGACGACAGGGCGATAGACTCCACCGATTGCCATGCTCAGACCGCCGATCGCGCCCGTGGCGCTGCTGCTGGCGACCATGTCCTGCACGCAGTTGCCGCGGTCTGCCCACGATCCGTCACACGCTGACGATCGGCCGCCGCTCTCGCCGGCCGATGCACTTGCAGCGTTCGTGGTCGAGCCAGGCTATCGCATCGATCTGGTGGCTGCCGAACCGCTCGTCCGGAGTCCCGTGGCCATCGCGTTCGACGAACGTGGCCGGCTCTATGTGGTCGAGAATCGTGGATATCCCGATCCGCTCGACGGTGAGCCACCCCAGGAGGCGCAGGGTGTCATCGCGCAGCTCATCGACACCGACGGCGATGGGCGCTACGACAAGCGCACGGACTTTGCGACGGGCCTCACCTACCCCAACGGCATCATGGTGTGGAACGGCGGCGTCCTGGTCACGTGCGCGCCAGACCTGCTGTATCTGAAGGATACCGACGGCGATGGCGTGGCCGACCAACGACGCGTGGTGCTCACGGGCTTCGACGCCACGCGGACGGCGCAGATCCGCTTCAGCCACCCGACTTCCGGCCTCGACAACTGGATCTACCTGACGAGCGGTCTGAACGGCGGACGCGTGGTGGTCCCCGATCGACCCGACCAGGCGCCCGTCGCGTTCGCCTCGAGCGACTCGCGCGTCAATCCGCGCACGCTCGCGTTCGAACTGACCGGCGGACAGGGACAGTACGGCCTGACGTTCGACGACCACGGCCGCCGCTTCATCTGCTCCAATCGCCATCCCGTGTGGCACGTCGTGCTCGAGCCGCGGTACCTGCAGCGCAACCCGTACCTCACGTTCTCCGAGACGGTGCAGGAAGTGTCGACCGTCGGTGCCGACGCCGTCGTGTGGCCCCTCAGCCGCGACCTGACGACCGCGTCGTTCATCCCGAACCTGATGGGCACCCCTCACGCCGGCACGTTCACCGCGGCGAGTGGCGTCCACATCCATCGCGGCGACGCACTGCCTGACGGCCATCGCGACAGCATCTTCATCTGCGAGTCGGCGCAGAACCTCGTGCAGCGGCAGGTGCGCGAGCCGACGGGCGCGACGTTCCGATCGCGCCCCGCACGTACGGGCGTGGAGTTTCTCGCGTCTCCCGATACGTGGTTCAGACCCGTGTTCAGTGCCAACGGACCCGACGGCGCGCTCTACGTCGTGGACATGTACCGCAGGGACATCGATCACCCGCAGTATGTGCCGGAAGCGAGCCGGCCGCTCTTCGATTTCCGCGCCGGCAGGGAACGGGGCCGCATCTATCGACTCGCCGCTGCGGCGCGTCCACCTGTCGGGTTCGGCGCTGCGCTCGACGACGCATCGACAGAGACGCTCGTGGCGGCGCTGACGCATCCGAATGCGTGGAGGCGCGACACGGCCCAGCGCCTGCTCGTCGAGCGGCAGGCGCGCGACGCTGTCGTTCACCTCCGGACCCTCGCGGCGTCATCGCCAGCGGAGATGGGGCGGCTCCATGCGCTCTGGACGCTCGAGGGGCTCGGCGCCCTCGAAGACGATGATGTCAGTCGTGCCTTACGTGATGGCGCGCCTGGCATCCGCGAGAATGCCGTTCGGATCACGGAAGGACGCCTGACGTCCTCTCCAGCGCTGCTGGACGCGGTCCTGCCGCTCGCCGCCGACGATGACGCGCGCGTCCGTCTGCGCGTGGCGCTGGCGCTCGGCGATGTGGCGGATGAGCGCGCGGTGCAGGCACTCGCCGCGGTGGCGCGACGTGACGGCACGGACCGCTGGATGCGAGCCTCCGTGCTCAGCGGGATCGGCACGCGCGCAGGCACGTTCCTCGACGCGTTCACGGACTCGCCCATGACGCCCGCGGTTCGCGCGGCCGTGATGGCCGACCTCGGCCAGGTATTCGGCGCCGCCGAATCGATCGAACGCTGCATCGACCTCATCGCGTCCATCGCCGACCCGGCAACCGACGCCACCTGGCAGTCGGCGGCGCTGGTGGGGCTCGCGCGCGGCCTGCGTGCGCGTGGGATGGCGGAGGCCGGCCGGTCGCCTCTCCTGTCGATATTGGCGGCTGACACGCCACGGGCGCGGACCGCCCGCACACGCGTCGATGCCCTGATCGTGCGTGCACGAGCCATCGCGGCGTCCGACGACACACCAGCGGCGCTGCGCGTGCCGGCCGTGGAGTTGCTCGGACACCGACACTTCGGGGACAGCGGTGAGACGCTCCTCGGTCTGCTGGCACCGTCAGTGCCGGCCGATGTCCAGTTGGCGGCCGTGCGCGCGCTGGGCCAGATGTCCGAACGGGAGGCGGCCGCACGTCTGCTCGACGCGCGTCGTTGGCAGAGTTACACGCCGCGGACGCGCGACGCCGTGCTGACGCTGCTGCTCGGAGACGCGCGACACGTGCACATCCTCCTCGACGCGCTCGAACAGCGGCAGATGGGCCAGAACGTCCTCAACGTGGCGTGGCGTGATCGGCTGGTGCGCCATCGCGATCCAGCGATTCGCGCGCGTGCGACGCGGGTGCTCGCGTCAGGGCTGGGCACGTCAGGCCCAGACACGAACTCCCGTGGCGCCGGCAACCGCATGCAGACCTACGAACGAGTGCGGCCCGACGTGCTGCGCCGTGCGGGCGACCCCTCACGCGGCGCCCACCAGTACACGCGGCACTGCCAGGCGTGTCACACGGTCGATCGCAGCGGCGGGCACACGGGACCGGACCTGAGCGGCATCCGCAATCAACCGGCCGACGCCATCCTGCTCCACATCCTCGTGCCCGACCACGAGATCACGCCAGGCTACGACGCGTACTCGGTCGAGACACGCGACGGTCGCGCGCTCTTCGGCCGACTGGAATCCGAAGCGCCCAACAGTGTCACCGTGCGCGACGCGACAGGGCAGCCGCATGCCATCCTTCGTCGAGACATCGTCTCGATGACCGCGGCGCCCTCGTCGCTCATGCCCACCGGGTTCGAAGAGGCCATGTCCGCGCAGGAACTCGCCGACCTGCTCGCGTACCTCAGGTCACCCAGGTAGGGACGGCCGGAATCACCGCACGGATCCCACGCCAGCCGTGATCGAGAACGGCACGGCCGCCGTCTGGAGGTTCTGCCAGAGTTCGACCTCCACGGTGACGGTCGTTGCCTTTGCCTTCAGGGTGTACGAATACTCGCTCTCGGACGAGGAGCGCATCGAACCGTTCGTTTCGCTCTCGATCTCGGTGCCAGCGGCGTCGAGGAAACGGATCCGCTTGATCGCGTCGAGACCGGAGCCCGTGACACGCACGGCCAGGCTCCCGCCGCTGTCACTCGCATCGAATTCGCTGATCGAGCCAGCGATGGCGCCGAGCTGGAAGGCGGTGCCCTTCGTGAGCGCCACCTTCTTTGCCTGCACGTTGCGCGTGCCCGCCGCCGTCGTCACGGCCAGCGCACCGGAGATGGTGACCTGCTGCGCGCCCGCGGCAGGCAGCATGACGGTGCTGACCGTGGTGATCCCGCCCGTCTGGTCTTCGGTGTAGTCAGGAAACGAGTCCCAGTCCGGCTCGACGTTCAGATCCGTCTCCTTGTCGTCGGTCCACGCATTGACGACCGACTCATCGTCGTCGATGTCGAGAATCGCCGTGCCAGGGGCCACTCGCACCGCGAGCGCGAGCGTCAGCCCCGATTTCCCTCCGAAGGCCACGGTGTCGCCGAAGCGCGCCTTGCCGAGGCTGCGGGCGGCGATCTGGATACCGGCCAGGCTCACCGTGGGATTGGCCTTGGGCGCGGCCTTGGCGGCCGCTTTCGGAGCGGCTTTCTGCGTGGCACCGGTGGAGGGGCGACGGGCCTGCGCCATGAGCCCTGGCGCTGCGGTGAGGAGGAAGCCGGCACACACGGCCGCGGTGAGCGAGAGAAGCCAACAAGTGCGCATGATCCGCACATCCCTTTCAGAGTTCTGCCTTGATGTCCTGATGAGTTGCCTTGTGGTGCAGAACGCCTGAACCGGCCCGAACGAACAATCGACGCGTCTGCGACACCCGTTCGCATCACGTCCGCCGTGCGCTTGCCCGCTGCGCGACGTTGTTCCTGCTCGGAGGCGTGGCACGAGTTGCGCCTCCGAATATCCCTTCCACGAGGAGCGATGGTGATGCGCAGGGTGATGACGACGGTGGCGGGTCTGCTGATGGCCAGCCTGATGATGGGATGCGGCAAGTCCGAGGCCGAACGGCGGGCCGAAGAAGCGGCCAAGGCGGCGGAGGCCGCGGCCAAGCAGGTGCAGGCGGCTACGGCGGACGCGGCGCGCCAGGTGGAAGCCGCGACCAAGTCGATGGGTCAGCAGATGGAAGCAGCAGGCGCCGAGATGCGGAAATCAGCCGCGGACATGGCCGACGCGGCCAAGGCTGGCGGCGCCGACGCAGCTGACAAGATGATGCAGGCCGGCGCCACCGCCGCCCTTGCCGCCGCGGCCGCGACGCAGCAGGCCGCCACGGCGATGTCTGCGGCGGCCGTAAAGGGCGCTGTCACGACGGCACTGGCCACCGCGTCGGGTCTCGACGCGTCTGGTATCACCGTCGATACGTCGGCCGACGGTCGCACGGTGACGCTGAAAGGCACGGTGAAGACCGCCGCGGCCAAGGCCCTCGCGGAGAAGGCCGCGAAGGACATCGCGCCAGCAGCAACGATCAAGAACGAATTGGCCGTGAAGTGATCGGCAACGGGCAACCGGCAATCGTTGCCGGGGCTTTCACGTGTGGGCGACCGGTTGCCGGTTGCCCGTTGCCGGTTGCCGGAGCTTTGCGACTGCCCTGCCGATGCCCAGCGAGGCGTCGAAGATCGCGCCGACGCGAAGGCCGCCTGGCAGGCGGTGCCTGGCGACCGCGTCAAGACCTGCTGACGCGATGCAGCCGCACTGCTCGCAATCGGGATTCCCACCGAACTGACACGGCGTGATCCGCCGTGCCAGGTCCGACGACACGCACATCGTGGTGCGGGCGAACGTGCACTCGGCGGGCGACGAGGGTGGATGCAGATACACCTCGATCATCCCCTTCGGCATGCGCAGCTTCGGGTAGCGCGTGCGCAGGTCGAGCAGTGTCTGCACCACGCGCGCGCGATCCTCGGGTCGCAGGCGCTCATCCGACTCCTCACCGATCTGCGGGGTGTAGAGGCTGAACCAGATCTGCCGCGTATCGGCATTCTCGGACCAGAACTGCGTGAACTCCTCCAGGTAGCCGTCGCGCTGCACGAGTTGCCGCGTCACGGTGCAGTGCACGGTGATCCGATGTCCGGCGATGTGCTTCAGGATGCGGTCGTATGTCGCGGGCGCGCGGCGCACGTTGTGCTCGGCGGGCAGTCCGTCGATCGACACCACGATCTGGAGGCGCGGGATCGAGGCCCACGCGACGGGCACGGGTCGCACGGCACTCGTGACGACCTGGACGTAGAGCCCCTGCGCCGACAACTGCGGCAGCAACTGGTCGAGTTCGCGGAAGCGCACGAGCGGTTCGCCGCCGATGATGGAGAGATGGAGCGGCTTGTGAACACGCACGGCGTCGAGCACGCCGGCGATGAGCGCGTCGCCCTTGAGGTCGGTCATCTGACGCAACGTGACGTCACCGCCGAGATGGTCGTCGCCGTACGCGTAGCACCCCGGACAGCGCAAGGGGCATTCCCGCGTGAGTTCGATGGACAGGTTGGGCTGGTATCCACGAAGGATGCGCCCCCACGCCGGGAATATGCCTTCCATTCGGCCTCCTCGCGCGTGCAGCATGCGCGTGATGACCACTCTCTCACACCTGCGACACGGGTGCGGGCATTTCGTCCCATGGTCGAGTTGTGCGAGACTGCTGACGGTTTTCACCAGTTCATGATCGTCAGGACGTTCGAACCTTCCGAACAGGAGTCGCGCGCGCATGTCCACACCCATTCCCCCTGCGATCCCCGTCGCCCAGGAAAACAGCAAGGCCACGATGGCCGTCGTCTTCGGCGTGCTCGGCATCATCTGCTGTGGCCTGCTGGCGCCCGTGGCGTGGTATCTCGCCAATGGCGAAATCGAGCAGATCAACGCCGGCCGGATCGCCGAGTCGAACCGCGGCATGGCACAAGCGGCCAAGATCCTCGGCATCATCGGCACGATCCTCCTCGTGCTCGGACTGCTCTGGATCCTGTTCTTCGGCGGAATGGCCATGCTCGGCGCGTTGACCGGAGGCATGTAAGAGGGGTCGCGTGACAGGACCGATCACCCTGAAGACGGCGGCCACCGCCGCCGTCTTCATCGCCGCCGTCGGCGTCGCGCTGTACGTCTTCGACCCGACGCGGCACACGCTCACGCCACCTTGTCCCTATCTCACGCTCACCGGCTTCGCGTGTCCGGGCTGCGGCATCACGCGGGCCCTGCACCTGCTGCTGCACGGTGAGGTGGCACTGGCCTTCGCCTACAACCCCTGGGCGTTCATCAGCGGCCCCGCGCTCGCCGCCTTCGCCCTGCTGCCGTCGATGGCCGACGCGCGACGCACGGTGCGTGCCCGAACCGCGATCGCCTGGGCCATGGTGGTCGTGACCGTGGCATTCTGGATCTGGCGCAACACGCCGGGGTATCCGTTCATCCACATCTGATCCCATGCGCTTCCACGATCCTCGCGAACTCCACGTTCCCACGGCTGCCGAAGCCCTGCCTGGCCGCGACCAGGCCATGCCGGTGCCTTCGCGGCACCATGTCCTCCCGGAGTCCCTGACTGGACCGTTTCCCGACGGCAGCGCGACGGCACTCTTCGGCATGGGCTGCTTCTGGGGCGTCGAGCGGAAGTTCTGGCAACTCCCCGGCGTCGTCTCGACGGCCGCCGGCTACGCGGGCGGGCATACGCCGAACCCGACGTACGAAGAGGTGTGCTCCGGTCTCACCGGTCACACCGAGGTCGTACGCGTGGTGTTCGATCCGCGTGTGGTGACGTACGACACGCTGCTGCGCACGTTCTGGGAGCACCACGACCCGACGCAGGGAATGCGTCAGGGCAACGACGTGGGTACGCAGTACCGCTCGCTCATCGGCTGGTACGACCAGACACAACGCGACGCGGCACTTGCGTCACGAAGGTCTGACCAGGCGGCGTTGCGCAACGCCGGCAACCGCGCCAGCACCACCGAGATCGTCTCGGCGCCGACGTTCTACTTCGCCGAGGACTATCACCAGCAGTACCTGCACACGCACCCGAACGGCTACTGCGGCGTCGGCGGCACGGGCGTGCCCTGCGGATGATTCACGGCTGTTCGAGCCGCTCGCGGATCAGGCGGATGAGTCCGGCGGGACGGTAGGGCTTCTGGAGGAAGTTGACGCCGTCGACGAGCGGCAGCTGTGACTCGTCTGGCTCGTGGCTGTAGCCGCTGGAGAAGATGACGGGCAGGTCGGGTCGCGACCGTCGAAGCGCGGTCACCAGGTCGGTGCCCATGATGCCGTCGGGCATCACGATGTCGGTGAGCACAAGATCGATCTCGTGGTGCAGACGCCCCCAGAGTTCCAGCGCGTCACGACCCGATGCCGCTTCGTGCACGCGATACCCCTGGCGCACGAGGACGTCACGCACCATCTCCCGCACCGGCAGTTCGTCCTCGACCACCAGGATGCACTCGTGGCCGCGCGGCAGCGGCGGTGCCGTGGCACGCGCCGGAGGCGTCACGACGTCGGCCGCCGCACACTGCGGCACGTACACGTCGAACTGCGTGCCGTGGCCCAGCTTCGTCCTGACTTCCACCCATCCGCGATGCTGCTCGACGATACCGAACACGGTGGCCAGTCCGAGTCCCGTCGAGCGCGCCTTGTCCTTGGTGGTATAGAACGGCTCGAAGATGTGCGGCAGGTGTTCGTTCGCGATGCCGGTGCCCGAGTCGCGCACCGTGAGTCGCGCGTAGACGCCCGGTCCCGGTGCTCCCGGCGCCGACCGCGGCGGACGCGCGTGCACGATGGCCGTCGACACCACCAGCGAGCCACCGGTCGGCATCGCGTCGCGCGCGTTGACGGCGAGATTCATGAGCACCTGCTCGATCATCCCGGCATCGGCATTGATGTGGACGCGTCCCGGCGCGAGCACGGTGTGCAGTTCGATGTCGGCGCCGATCAGGCGCCGCAGCAGCTTGCCGAGATCGGCCACCAGTTCGTTGGCGTCCATCGGCGTGAGCTGCACCACCTGCCGCCGGCTGAAGGCCAGCAACTGGCGCGTGAGCTCGGCGGCCTTGTCGGCCGCTTCACCGATCGCGTGCGCGGCTGGCCCGATCTCGGTCGGGTCCAGCATGCCGTCTTCGAGCAGCGAGGACTGCCCCTGGATCACGGTGAGCAGGTTGTTGAAATCGTGCGCCACGCCGCCCGCGAGCTTGCCAATCGCTTCCATCTTCTGCGACTGCCTGAGCTGCGCCTCGAGACTGGCGCGCTTGGCCTCGCTCTCGCGACGCTCGGACAGGTCGCGCAGGAACGCGCAGTAGGACAGACCCGACGAGGAGGGCACGGGCACGAGCGACAGTTCGAGCGACAACTCGCGCCCGTCGCGGTGCTCGCCGATCACCTCGGCACGACGCCTGACGCCGAGCGTGCACGTCGGCGGGAAGCCGCCTCCGAGCGCGTCGACGAACGCGGCGCGCTCGGAGGGTGCCAGCACGACCTCGTGGATCGGGCGCCCGACGACTTCCACCCGCGACCGCCCGAACAACTCCTCTGCGCGCAGGTTCCACTCGGTGATGTGCCCCCGCGCCGAGAACGAGACGACGGCGTCGAGTGCGTGTTCGAGGATCAGGCGCGTGCGCTCCTCGCTCGCGGCAAGCGCCCGTTCCGCCCGTCGGCGCTCGGCACGACTCTCCGACTCGCGCAACTCACGCTCGACAGCGGGAACGAGCCGCGTGAGGTTGCCCTTCATCAGGTAGTCGTTGGCGCCCAGGCGCATGGCCTCCACGGCGACGTGCTCGCCCATCGTGCCCGAGACCAGCAGGCACGGCAGATTGCCGCAGTGCTGCCGCACGATCCGCACGGCATCGAGTCCGCTCAGCTCCGGCATCGAGTAGTCGACGATGACCAGGTCCCAGCGTCCACCCTCGAGCGCCCCGCGGAGACCGCGTTCGTCCTGCACGCGCAGAATCTCCGGCGCAAACCCTCCTCGTTCCAACTGCCGCTGCACCAGCCACGCATCGTCACGCGAGTCCTCGGCCATGAGCACGCGGACGATGCGGGGAGGCGCGACGGCGAACAGTCCCGGCTGCGCCGGCGCCGGCCGACGCCCGTCTGTCGAGACCGGTGCCACGGCGGTCGGAACCACCTGACGCCGGACGAGCGGGGACGGAGCGTCGAGAGCCATGGTCACGGTCTACGCACGGTCGGCAGCGACACGTAGAACGTGGCGCCCTGTCCGGGAACGCCTTCGGCCCAGAGTCGGCCACCGTGTCGTTCGATGATGCGTCGCGACGACGCGACGCCGATGCCGAGTCCGTCGACCGGATCGCCGGCGTGCAGCCGCTGGAACGGCACGCCGAGCCGGTGCGCCTGCCGCATGTCGAATCCGATACCGTTGTCGCGAACGATGATGATGATGTCGTCGCCGTCCGACGCCACGTCGAGCGTGATGCGCGCGTCCGCCCTGCCGCGCGTGAACTTCCACGCGTTGGTCAGCAGGTTCTCTAGTGCGATCGCCAGCAGCGTGGCGTCTCCCATCACCGGGATAGAGGTGGCCAGCGTCACGTCGACGTGCCGCGTCGGTTCGGCCCGCCGAAGATCGGCAAGCAGGTGCGCCGCCGGCTCTGCCAGGTCGCAGGGCTCGCTGCGCAGCGCGCCGCGACTGAGACGCGACAGCCGGAGCAGGGCGTCCACGCGCTGCTCGACGGTCTGCGTCGCCGACCTGATACGCGCGACGAACTCGTGCGCGCCCTCAGGCAGCGCTCCGCCGTAGTCCTCGACCAGCGCCTGTGCGTAGCCCTCGATGGCACGCAGCGGGGCCCGGAGGTCGTGCGACACCGCGTAGCTGAAGGTCTCGAACGCCTGCTCCGCTTCCGGTACCGCCGAGGTCTCGAGTCGCCGGCGCGCGGGAGACGCGTCGGCCGGGAGACCGGCTGTGAGGGTGCGGGAAGGGGGCGGAGTCCGAGTCACGAGTGTGTCTTCTCCCCGGTGTGTCGGCCGAATGCCAGCCGGACTGTAGGCGGCGCTCGCCGCAGTCTCACGAGAGCCCCGGGACGCCGGCCTCCACGATGAAGGTCCGGCGCGTCTCGAGCCGCGCGTCAGGACGCGTCACGAACGGCACCACGCGATAGTGTGTCGTCCATGTCTGCGGCGTCACTTCCATCATGAGATACCCGCGACGATCGCACGTATACCGCAGGTTGGGGTTGCGCTGCAGGATGGGCTCGGTGACGCCCGGGTCGTCGGTGCCGTCGCCGGAACTCGTGATGGAGGTCGTGACGAACTCGGCTCCGATCGGCCGACTCTCCGGATCTCGCGCGTCGGCGGGCAGCGATCCGGCGTAGTGCCGATGGACATCGCCGGTCAGCACCACGAAGTTGCGCGCGCGATCCGCGAACATCTCGACGACGCGCCCACGGGCGGCGGCGTAGCCGTTCCAGCTGTCCATGGGCAGCGCGTCGCGCCCGTCCGGCAGCGGACGCCACAACTCGCCGAAGAACACCTGCTGCCCCAGCACGTCCCATCGGGCGCGCGACGCGACGGCCCGCGCCTTCAGCCAGCGCTCCTGCTCGGTCCCGAGCATGGTGCGCGTGGGCACCAGCCGTTCGGTGCAATCGACCTTGTTGCCGTCACCGCACGGCTGGTCGTCGCGGAACTGCCGCGTGTCGAGCATGTACAGGTTCGCCAGATCGCCCCACGCCAGTTCGCGATAGAGGCGCGAGTGGGGACCCGAGGGCGCGGCGCCGAGCCGCAGCGGCATCGCCTCGTAATGCGCCTGGAAGGCCGCCGCTCGACGCGCAAGCAACTGCTCACGCGTCTGATCGTCCTCGGCGACGTCGGCGGCCCAGTTGTTGTCCACCTCGTGGTCGTCCCACACGACGGCGAAGGGCGCCACGGCGTGCAGCGCCTGGAGATCCGGATCGAGCCGATAGCGCGCGTATCGCAGCCGGTAGTCCGTGAGCGAAGCGATTTCACCCTGGTCGAACGGTCTGGCCACGGGCGTCTTCGGATTGCCGGCGTACTCGTAGATGTAGTCGCCCAGGTGCAGCACCAGATCCGGCCGCTCGGACGCCATGTGCCTGTACGCCGTGAAGTAGCCCGTCTCGTAGCGCGCGCACGAGGCGACGGCGATCTTCGCCGGGTCGAGACTGCCGCGCGCCGGCGTCGTCCGGGTGCGGCCCGTGCGGGAGCGATGCCCCATCGCCTCGAAGCGGTAGTAGTACGCACGCCCCGACGCGAGGCCGGCCACTTCCACATGGACGGCGTGCGCGTGCTGCGGCAGGGCGGCCACCTGGCCCCGGCGCACGACACGCATGAAGCGATCGTCGGTGGCGACTTCCCATCGAACCGACACGGGCTGTGGCGGCATGCCGCCGAGGCCGTCAGGCTCGAGCGGCCGCGGCGCCAGCCGCGTCCAGAGCACGACGCTATCGGTCCAGGGATCGCCCGACGCCACGCCGAGCGTGAACGGATCCGTCCCCGAGACATCGCGGATCGCGAGCGCCGGCGCGCGCGATGCCCAGGCGGTCATCACCGCGGCGCCAGACAGGATCAGGCTGCGGCGCGTACGCCCGCGAGCCGTCAGCGAGTGGTCCATGGCGCGCATTGTACGCAACGTCGGGTGACGACCGCATGTCGAAGTGACGAGGCGAACCGACGGGGTGGCCTACAATCGAGCGATGGCCGTCTGGCAACGACCGTTCACGCTCCTCCCCACGTTCGCCGAGCGCCCCTGGGGCGTCACGGACCTGGCGCCGTGGTTCACCAACCCGACGCCCGGCATCAAGGTGGGCGAAGCGTGGTTCACGGCCGACGACAACCCGACGAGCGCCGGCCCGACCCTCGGGGCACTCACGCGCTCCTTCCCCACCGAGATCCTCGGCCCCGGGCTCGGCACCGAGTGTCCGTTGCTGGTGAAGATGCTGTTCACCTCGGAACGGCTCTCGGTGCAGGTACACCCCGACGACGAGTATGCCGCGACGCACCACGATGGGTCGCGCGGCAAGACGGAAGCCTGGCACATCCTCTCGGCCGACCCACAGGCCACCATCGGACTGGGGCTGTCTGCCCCCCTCACGCGCGAACAGGGAGAAGCCGCCGCGTTGTCCGGCGACATCGAGCGGCTCATGGACTGGCGCCGCACGTCGGCGGGCGACACGCTCCTCGTGCCCGCAGGCACGGTGCACGCGCTCGGACCGGGTCTGGTCCTGATCGAGGTGCAGGAACAGTCAGACGTCACCTATCGCCTGTTCGACTACGGGCGTGGCCGGCCGCTGCATCTCGAGCACGGTTTTGCCGTGGCGGACCTGCGTCCGTACACGCACGGCAACGACACGTTCCAGACCGCCGAAGCGGGTCGCACCATCCTCACGCGCTGCCGCTACTTCACCATGGAGCGGCGCACCATCGTCGGCACGCTGGCGTTCACGCCGCTCGCGCCGCACGTCCATCTCGTGATGGGGATCAGTGGCGAAGGGACCATCGACGGGACGCGACTGGTGCCGGGCAGCGCGTGGTGCGTGCCGGCGCAGGCCGATCCGTTCACGATCGACAGCCCGAACGGATGCGACGTCCTCATCACCTATCCGTCGGTGACGCCGACGCCGGCCTTCCACGCGCGGTAGAGACCAGCGCGTCCCCGGCCAGTCAAGCGTGCCAGGGGTGAAGCCCCTGGCCTCCATCTCACCCGGTTGCCCGTTGCCGGCTGCCTGTTGCCGGTCTGTTCTACGCAGACGGAGCGGCCACTGGCGGCTGTCCGGCCAGGAACCGATCGATGCGGGCGACGACGTCGGTCAGGTACGCCTTGTCGCCACCGCGGATTTCCGTGGTGACGTAGCCGCCGTAGCCGATCTCGTGCAGCGCCTTGCGCACCTCGGGCCAGTCGATGTCGCCCTCGCCCAGATGGACGAACTCGAACGTCCCCTTGCGCCGATCGAGCTTGAAGTCCTTCAGGTGGACCTTCCTGATGCGCGCGCCCAGCGTGCGGATCCAGTCCTGCGGATACGCATAGAACACGATGTTGCCGACGTCGAAGTACGCCTGCACGTACTTCGACTTGAAACTGTCGACGTACGCATTCATCTCGAGCGGGCTCAGGAGGAACTTGTTCCAGACCTCCTCGATGCCGATGACGATGCCCTGCTTCTCGGCCTCCGGCAGGATGCGCTCCCTGATCACCTTGAAGGAACGATCCCAGGCGTCCTTGTAGCCGGTCTTCTCGTCGACGACGGCGGGCACGAGCAGCACCGTGTCGGCACCGAGCAACTTGGCGTTGCCGATCGACGTGAGCATGCCCTTGACGCTCTTGTCGACGACCGACGCATCGGCAGACGACAGCGGCGAGCGCCAGTGCTCGCTGTTCATCACCGAGTGGATGGGCAGCTTGGCCGCCTGCGCGCCCTTGGCGATGGCCTCCGCGTCGGCAGGGTCGTCGATCGTGTTGACCTCCATGCCCTCGAAGCCCACTTCGCGCGCGAGGGCGAAGCGCTCCGCGTACGGCAGGGCACGGGGCAACATCCCGATGAGCACCGCTTTCTTCGGAGAACCGCCCGGAGCCGCGGCGGCGACGGCGGTCCCGGCCGCGGTCACGGGCGAACCGAAGGCCGAGGAGGCGGCCGCCGCAGCGGACGCCACGCCGGCCTGCTTGAGGAACGTGCGACGGGAGGATTCGTGCGACATATCGCGCGATGATGTGCCACTCGTCGCGCGAATGCAACCGGAAGGCGCACCTACGCGAGGAAACGCGCGTAGGCCTGGTCGCCGGTGTCTTCCGACGATCGGTACCCGAGGGCCTCCCGGAAGCCATCGAACGCGCTGTCGTCGACCTCCGGCACCTCGAAGCCCGCGAGGACGCGTCCGCTGTCGGCGCCGTGATTGCGGTAGTGGAACAGGCTGATGTTCCAGCGACCGCCGAGCGTGTCGAGGAACTGCAGCAGCGCGCCCGGTCGCTCGGGGAACTCGAAGCGGCAGACGCGCTCGCGACGCACGTCGCGCGACCGGCCGCCGACCATGTAGCGGACGTGGAGCTTCGCCACTTCGCTGTGCGTCAGATCCGCGACCTGATAACCGCCCTCCTGCAAGCGCACCAGCACATCGGCGGCGTCGGCGCCGGACCGCGTGGCCACGCCGACGAAGATGTGCGCCTCGGCGCGCGTGTTCAGGCGGTAGTTGAACTCGGTGATGACGCGTGGACCGAGGATGGTGCAGAACTCGCGGAACGCGCCCTTGCGCTCGGGAATCGTGACGGCGAACAGGGCCTCGCGCTGCTCGCCGAGTTCGGCACGCTCGGCCACGAACCGCAGCCTGCCGAAGTTCATGTTCGCGCCCGACAGCACGGCGACGAGCGGGTTCGATGGAGGCGTCGGCTGACGTGCCACCCATGCCTTGAGGCCGGCCACCGACAGCGCGCCGGCGGGCTCCATGATCGTGCGCGTGTCGTCGAAGACGTCCTTGATGGCCGCGCAGATCGCGTCGTTGTCCACGCACACGACCTCGTCGACCGTCTGCGATGCGATCGCGAACGTGTGGACGCCCACCTCGCGGACGGCGACGCCGTCGGCAAACAACCCCACCCGATCGAGCGTCACACGATCGCCAGCGGCCAGCGAGCGCGCCATCGCATCGGCGTCGACCGGCTCGACGCCGATGATCTTCACGGCGGGCAGCACGGCCTTGATGTAGGCGGCGATGCCCGCCAGCAGACCGCCGCCGCCAACCGGGACGAAGACCGCGTCGATCTCGCCCGGGCGCTGCCGCACGATCTCGTCGCCCACGGTGCCCTGTCCGGCGATCACCAGCAGGTCGTCGAACGGATGGACGAACGTCGCGCCGGTCCGCGCCGCTTCCTCGCACGCGAATGCGTAGGCATCGCCGTACGTATCACCGGCCAGGACCACTTCGGCGCCGAGGGCGCGCACGGCGTCGACCTTGATGTCCGGCGTGGTGCACGGCATCACGATGCGCGCCTGCATGCGAAGATGCCGAGCCGACAGCGCCACGCCCTGTGCGTGATTGCCGGCACTGGCCGCGATCGCCCCGCGCGTACGCTCCTCGGCGGTGAGTCGCGCCATGCGGTTGTATGCACCGCGAATCTTGAAGGAGAAGACGGGCTGGAGGTCCTCGCGCTTGAGGAGGACAGGCACGCCGAGGCGCGCCGAGAGACGCGGCGCGGGGTCGAGCGGCGTCTCCCGCGCGACGTCGTACACGCGACTGGTCAGGATTTCACGCAGCAACGAATCGAACGGCACGCGAGGACTATAGAACAAGCAGTGCGTGCAGATCGTCGACCGATGACACGAGCGCGTCGGGTTCTGACGCGCGGAGGGTCGCCGCGTCGTGCACGCCCCATGTGACGGCGCACGTGCGCAGGCCGGCAGCGCGGCCCGCGAGGATGTCCGTGACGGCGTCTCCCACCATCCAGGCCCCGGGTGTGCCGAGGCCCTGAAGGGCGTGCGCGATCACGTCCGGTGCCGGCTTGTGCGGAAAGCCGTCCGTGCCCTGCACGTGATCCACGCAATCCTCCAGGTCGAGACGCGCCATCACCGTTCTGGCCATCCACGTCGTCTTGGTCGTGGCGACGGCCAATCCGGTGCCGCGCTCGCGCAGCCGGTGCAGCAGGTCGACGATGCCGGGGTACGGACGCGTGCGATCGGCGCACCGCTCGGCGTAGTCGCGACGATACTCGTCCACGAGCGCGTCGATCGCCTCGGGCGGTGCCCACGCCGCATACATGTCCCGCAGCGGCTTGCCGATCCACGGCCGTACCGCTGCGGGTTCCGGTGCCTGTACTCCGATCACATGGAAGCTGCGGCAGAACGCGCCGCTGATGTCGTCGAACGAGTCGACGAGCGTCCCATCGAGATCGAAAACGATCGCAGACACGTCAGGAGGGCGTCACCGCTCCCAGGGCAGGCCCGGGCGGCCGAAGTGACCGTAGTTGGTGGTCTGGCGATAGATCGGGCGCAGCAGATCGAGCGTCCTGATGATGCCTGCCGGACGCATGTCGAACGTCTTGCGCACGAAGTCTTCCGCGGCCTGGTTGTCGCCGGTGCCGTAGGTCTCCACGAGCAGCGACGTCGGCTCGGCGACGCCAATCGCGTACGAGAACTGCACTTCGCAGCGATCCGCGAGACCGGCCTTCACCACTTCCCGCGCCACGTAGCGGCCGAAGTACGCCGCACTGCGATCCACCTTCGACGGGTCCTTGCCCGAGAACGCGCCGCCGCCGTGACGCGCCGCGCCACCGTACGTGTCGACGATGATCTTGCGGCCCGTGACGCCGGCGTCGGCAGACGGACCACCGTGCGAGAAGCTGCCCGACGGGTTCACGAGGAACAGGTCGGCCTTCGGACACCAGTCGCCGAGCACGCGCGGCGCGAGATCCTCGATCACGTAGGCCTTGATGTCGGCCTGCGCCGCGTCGGCCACGTGCTGCGTCGAGACGACCACACGCTCGATGGCCACGGGCTTGCCGCCTTCGTAGCGCACCGACACCTGGCTCTTGGCGTCAGGACGCAGCCAGCGATACGCCCCGCCCTGCTTGCGGTCGTCGGCGAGTCCCTTCGTGAGCTTGTGCGAGAGCAGCAGCGGCAGCGGCATCAGTTCCGGGCTCTCGTTGGTGGCGTAGCCGAACATCAGCCCCTGATCGCCGGCGCCCTGCTCCTCGGCCTGCGCCTTGTCCACGACGCTGGCGTTGATCTCCTTGGACTGCGCGGTGATCTTGAGGATCACCTGCACGCCATCGGCGTTGAAGACCTCGTCGGGCCAGTCGTAGCCGATCTCGCGAATCGCCTGGCGGGCGATGGCCTCGTAGTCCACGCCCGTCGCGCCGGTCGTCACCTCACCGGCCAGCACGACGAGATCTTCCTTGACGAGCGTTTCAACGGCCACCTTCGAGGTGGGATCCTGCGAAAGACAGGCGTCGAGCGCGGAATCGGAGATGAAGTCGGCCACCTTGTCCGGGTGACCCTCCGAAACCGACTCCGACGTGAGAACGAAACGGGACATGCGGGGCTAATCCTTCAGAGGAACAGTGCGTTGGGGCCGAGCTTCGCCGTGCCAGCCGTTCACGGGCCGCCCGCCGCGTTCCCGGGACCCTTTGGTGCCGAGAACCACGACCGGCAGGCGAGCGCAGCCGATCAGCTCACGCGGCGCAACACGCCTTCGATGGTCACGTTGGCCAGGATCTCGTCCCGGCGCACGCGCGCTTCGGTGAGGTCGTCGGTCTTGAGCGAATGCCGAATCCGCTCCTGACGCCAGCCGTCAATGATAACCGTGTAGGCAATCCACCAGAAGCGGCCATTCCGCCAGAGGTGATGATTCTCGCCGAGCCGCTGGAAACGGCGATCGTCGGGCGACAACGCAACCTGCAGAGTGGGACGATGTGCCGCGAGGGGCGACAGGGGCGAGGCGAGGGTGGCTGTGGCAATCATGGTGTCTTCTCCTGTGACGAACCAAGCGAAGACACCCGGAGTCTGCGGGGTGACCGCACGGACACTTTGGTTGTTCTTCTCGAACCGCATCGCACCTGCCGGCCTGCTGCTCCGACAGAGCTGGCACCTTGGGATGTCCGACCCAGGTTGCCGGGCCCGCCACGTGCGAGCCGCTCCGGATGTCGAAAGAGACGATAGCATTACATGTGGAGATACACAATCGTGGATTTATCGAATGATTCCATAACCGTCGGCGTCAGGGCCCTCCGCGACATCGACGTCCCCCGCTACCAGACGCCGGGCGCGGCGGCCGTCGATCTGGCGGCCGCCACCGCCGTGGACGTGCCCCCTGGCCAACTCGCGCTCGTCCCGACGGGCCTGGTGTTCGCGGTCCCGCCCGGCCATTTCCTCGCGATCGTGGCGCGCAGCAGCCTGCCCAAACGCGGGCTGATCGTGGCCAACGGCCTGGGCGTGCTCGACAGCGACTACCGCGGTCCCGACGACGAGGCGCGCGTGCTGGTCCTCAACTACACGCAGGCGGTCGTCCACATCGCCAGCGGCGATCGGATTGCGCAGGCCTTCGTGGTCCGCGTGCCTCGCATCACGTTCGAGCCGCTGACCCACGACGCCGAGACGACATCGCGAGGCGGCTTCGGCTCGACAGGCACTGCGTAACGGGCGCCGGGCGCCGGGCACCGGGCACCGCACGGTCAAACGCCGACCATGGGGGACGCCGGGCCCGGAGGGCCGGCCCTACCTGGCTGGCGGGGCCGGCATCTGTGCAGCAGGCAGGGTCGGCCCTCCGGCCCGACCGCACGCCTCACGTCGTCGGGAGGTCGACGGGTTCGCTGGCGTGGCCGTGGCGGCTGGCGCGGGTCGACCGGCGGAACAGCGCGAACACGCGGTCGCGCAGGCCGGCCATGATGTCGTACAGCGTGGGGATGACCAGCAACGTGAGCAGCGTCGACGTGATCACGCCGCCGATCACCGCGCGCCCGAGCGGCGCGCGGAAGTCCGCGCCCTCGCCGTGCCCGATGGCCACGGGAATCATGCCCGCCACGAGCGCAAAGCTGGTCATGAGGATGGGCCGCAGGCGCACGCGACCCGCCTCGATCAGCGCCTCGCGCCGGCCCATGCCCTGCTCCATCGACCACTTCGCGAAGTCGACGAGCAGGATGGCGTTCTTGGCCACGATGCCCATCAGCAGGATCACGCCGATCATGCTCATCAGGTTGATCGTCGTGTTGGTGACCAGCAGCGCCAGCATCACACCGATGAGCGAGAGCGGCAGCGAGATCATGATCGCCAGCGGGTCCAGGAACGATCCGAACTGCAGCACGAGCACGAAGTACATCAGCAGGACCGCGAGCCCGAGCGCGGCGAGGATCCCTCCGAAGACCTCGGCCTGGTCTGCCGACTCGCCGCCGCTCGACAGCACGTAGCCCGGTGGCAGCGGCACGTTCCTGGCCAGCCGCGGCATCACGTCGGCCAGCACCTCGTTCAGCGAACGCACTTCGGTGTTGGCCTCGATCTTGATCACCCGATTGCGGTTCAGGTGATCGATGCGGGCCGGGCCGACGCTGTTCTCGAGGCGAGCGACCTGTCCGAGCGGGATCAGCACCGGTCCCTGCGGTCCCTGCACCGAGATGGGCAGCTGCGACAGGTCCTTCACCCGCGCGCGCGCCTCCGGCGCGAGGCGCACGTAGACGTCGCGCGTCTCTCCTTCAGGATCGATCCAGTCGCCCGTATCGATCCCCGCGAACGCGGGACGCAGCGCCTGCGCGACCTGTGCCGCCGTCACGCCGAGCGATCCGGCGAGCCCGCGATCGAGCACGACGTCGATCTCCGGCTTGCGCCCCTTTGTCGACAGCCCCACGTCCACGGCGCCAGGCACCTGCCGCACTTCGTCGCGGATGCGCTCGGCGAGCGCCGTCAGATCCCCCGACTTCGGCCCCGTGAGCTCGAGCTGAATCTGCTTGAAGTTGCCGAAGAAGTTCGTGTTGATCCACGCCTCCACGCCACCGAGGTTCAGCAGCTTCGCGCGCAGATCCGCCGCCACGTCCTCCTGCCGGCGCGTGCGTGCGACGCGCGGCTTCAGCCGCACGAACACCGACGCTTCGTCCACCGACTCGGTCTGCCCGCCGATGTTCGTGTAGGTGTACGCCACCTCCGGCAGCGCGCGCGCGATGTTGGACACTTCCTGTGTCTTCAGTCGCGTGTACGCGATGTTGGACCCGGCCGGCGTCGTCACGACGACGCTGAACTCGGAGTTGTCCATGATGGGCATGAAGCCGCCGCCGATGAATCCCATCGCCGGCAGCGCAATCGCGCCAACGAACGACAGGATCGTGAGCAGCACCATCGCGAACCGGTGACGCAGCGCCCAGCCGATCACCACCTTGTAGCGCTCGGCCTGCCTGTCGAACCACGTGTTGAACCGATCGAGCCACCGCGAGATGAAGCTGCGCTGCTCGATCGGGATGTGCGGATCGGGCCAGTACGCCGACAGCATCGGGTCCAGCGAGAACGACACGAAGAGCGACACCAGCACCGAGCACGCAATCGTCAGTGCGAACGGCGCGAACCACTGCTGCGCCAGGCCGCCCATGTAGCCGATCGGCACGAACACGACGACGATCGAGAACGTGGTGGCCGCAACGGCCAGGCCGATCTCCGCCGTACCTTCACGCGCGGCGGTGTAGTGATCCTTGCCCATCTCGACGTGGCGCACGATGTTCTCGCGCACCACGATCGCATCGTCGATCAGGATGCCGATGGCCAGCGACAACCCGAGCAGCGACATTGTCTCGAGCTTGAAGCCGAACATGAGGACGGCGACGAAGGAGGCCAGCACCGAGACCGGCAGCGCGAGACCGGTGATGACCGTCGAGCGCCACGAGTTGAGGAAGAGGAACACCGTGAAGACGGTGAGCACGGCGCCCTCGATGAGCGCTGACTGCACGCTCTCGACAGACGCCTCGACGCGCGAGCCCGCGTCGCGAATGAGCTTCAGCTCGACACCCGGCGGCAGGTTCTGCTGCAGCGTCGCGACCCTGTCGATCACGGCCCGGCTCACCGTGGTGGTCGACGCGTTGGTCGTCTTCTTGATCTCGATGCCGACAGCGTTGCTGGCGTTGAAGGCCGCACCGGTGCGCGGCTCCTCCGCGCCGTCGTACACGCGCGCGACATCGGTGAGGCGCACGATACGTCCCGCCGACTGGCTCACCACGATCTGCCCGAACTCGTTGGGCGTCTGCAGACGGCCGCGAAGACGGATCGTCCGCTCCTGGATGTCGCCCTGGAGGCGGCCGACGGGCACGGCGAGGTTCTGCGACTGCAGCGCCATCACCACCTGCCCGACGCTGACGCCGGCGGTCTGCATCGCCGTCGGGTCGACCTCCACCGTGATCTCGCGCTCGACGGCGCCCGCCACCGTCACCTCGGCCACGTCCCTGATGCCGCGCAGCACGTTGGTGATGCCGGGGTCGGCGATCTGCGTGAGCTGCGCGCCGGTCAGGTGGTCTGACGTCAACGCCAGCGTGACGATCGGGAAGTCGTTCGGATCGAACCGCTTGAGGATCGGCTCCTCCATCTCGAGCGGGAGCTCGTTGCGGATCTCGGAGATCTTGTCGCGGATCTCCTGCAGCGCTTCGGCCGGCTCCTTGCCGAACTCGAACTCGGCGATGATCACGCCGAAGCTGTCCAGCGACTGCGAGTCCATCTTCTTGAGCCCGCTGATGCTGGAGATGCCTTCCTCGATCGGATCGATCAGGTCGCGCTCGACCTGATCGGGCGAGGCACCGGGGAACGGCAACGAGATCGCGATCACCGGCGGATTGATCTCGGGGAACTCGTCCACCTCGAGCTGGAACAGCGCGAAGGTGCCGAAAACCACGAGCGCCAGCATCGAGACGATCGTCACGATGGGACGCTTGATGGCGAAATCGGAGATGAACACGTGACTGGCTCCTTGCGTTCGCCGGTTAGGACTTGGGCGCGTCAGCCGCCGCCGACGCGGCAGTCTCCGAACGATTCACCACACGGACGGGCGTACCCGGCGAGACGCCCTGGGCCACGCCCGTCAGCAGCACGTCGCCTTCGGACAGCCCGGACGCGATTTCGGCGCGCTCGTTCTGGACGTCGACGAGACCGAGCGTCACGGACACGCGCTCGACCTTGCCGTCGCGGATGCGCAGCACGCTCGGCGACGCGTCGATGTCGCTCACCAGGTTGGTAGGCACGACGAGCCCCTTGCGCGAGGCCTGCGTGACACGCCCGTCGGCGAAGAGTCCCGCCACGAGCCTGCCGCTGCGGTTGTCCACCGTCACCCAGATCGGTACCTGCCGGGTCGTGGGGTCGGCCGTCGGGCTGATGCGGTCCACCTTGCCCGAGAACGTCTGCCCGGGATAACCACGCACTTCGAACGTCACGTCTGCGCCCACTTTCACCATCGACAACGATTCGGATGGCACTGACGCCTCGAGCTGGATGCTCGACGGATCGACGATCGTGTAGAGCGGCGCGCCAGGCGCCACGACGTCGCCCCGATTCACCGGCCGGTCTGCAACGACGCCGGCGATGGGTGATGTGACTGTGGCATCGCCGAGCGTCTTGCGGGCGCTGGTGAGCCGGCTCTTCGCGCCCGACACTTCCGATTCCAGGCGAACGACCTCGTTGCGGGCGGCCTCGACGGCACGCTCGGCCACGGCGCCCGCGCTCACCAGCTTCTCCGTACGCGCGAGCTCGCGACGCGCGAGGTCGAGCGCCTGCTCCTGCGAGCGCACCGACGACTCTGCCGACGTGACGCCATCGGCCGCCGTCCGCGCCTCGATGCGCGCCAGCAACTGGCCGCGGCGAACGCCCTGGCCCTGCTCCGCCGTCACGAGCAGCACGGCACCGCCCACCTCGGCACGCACGCTCGCCTGCACGCGCGGCGTGAGCGTGCCCGACACCGACGGACCCACCGTCACATCGTCGGTTCTCACGCGAACGGTGTTCTCCGTGCCGATGTCCAGCACCGCGGGTCCCGTCTCCTTCGACGGGGCGTCGTTGGCCGCCTGCCCGGTGCACGCCGCGGCGAGCGATGCCATCACGCCGACGGCCAGCCATCCCATGCGGCCATGCCGCCCGTTCCGTGTCATCGCGCTTCTCATTGCTGCACTCCCGTACCTGTCATCCCCGCCGTCCCCGTGGCGCCCTGCGCCGCAGCGCCGCCGCCCACCTGCGCACCGCCCACCTGCGCACCGCCCGCCGCGGCCGCGCGCGCGCCGCCCGCCCCAACGGGCAGATCCGCGAGCAGCGCCAGGCGCGAACGGCTGACCTGCAGATCGCGCGCGGCCTGGGCGCGCGACGCGCCTGCCTGCTCGAGCGCCAGGCGGGCGTCGTTCAATTCGAGTTGCGTCGAGAGCCCTTCGCCGTACCGCACGTTGGCAATCTCGTACGCGCGCTGGGCCTGCTCCACGGTGCCGGCCGACGCGTCCCACGCCGCGCGCGCCGCGAGATAGGCGGCGTGCGCGCTGCGTTGATCGAGTTCGGCCAGTTCCTTCACGAGTTCCAGCTGCTGCCGGCTCTCGGCCAGCGTCGCTTCGGCGATCGCGCGATTGGCCTTGCGGCGTCCGCCGTCGAGCAGCGGCAGCGAGATCGTGGCCCCCACCGTCCAGTCGCGCCTGTTGAACGCGGGCAGCGGGTCGTACGCGTACGTCGTGAACGACGAGGTGAGGTTGACGCGCGGCTTGAAGAGCGACTGCGTCGCGTCCAGCGCCGCCTGGTTGGCCTGCACGCCGTACTCGGTCTGCTTGACCGATGTGCGCGCCACGAGCGCGAGTGTCGCTTCCGCCTCGGCGAGCGCGGCGGTCCACCGCGTGGCCAGCAGGCCATTGGGCTCGACGAGATTCGCGTCGAGCTCGAGCGGCTGATCCGACGGCACGTTGATCAACTGCCTGAGCCGCAGGTACGCGAGATCGCGCTGCACGCCGGCGCGAATCACGCCCGCCCGCTGGTTGTCTCGCGCGACTCGCGCGCGGAGCACCTCGAACTCGGCAATCTGGCCGACCTGATACTGCAGGTCGATCTGACGCAGTGTTTCGCCCGCCTGCGTGAATGCCGCGTCGGCGATGGCCACGAGCCGATCGGCAAGCGCGGCGTCGTAGAACGCCGTGGCGACATCGAGATCGAGTTGCGCGCGCGCCGTGGTCACGCCGAGCGACGCCGCGTCGCGACCCGCGCGCGCCTGGCGTTCGAGCGCTCGAAGTTCACCGCCGTCATAGACGCGCTGCGCGAACGTCAGGCTCGCCGTCCAGGTGTTCAACTGACCGAACGGCAGGTCGTTGTCGCCGCCGCCGCCGAACGGGTTGCCCGCCGGGCACTGGAGATAGCGCTCGAGTTCCGCGAGGCGGTCGGCGAGCGGCGCGCCGGGATTCACCGTCAGGCCGGCGCACGGCACCGTGGGACCGGCACTGTCGAAGATGCCGTCGAACTGCGTCTGCAGCGTGCGCTGGTAGCCGAGCGCCGAGTTCAGCTGCGGAAAGAGCCCGCTGCGCACGACGGCCACCTGCCCGTCGGCGCGGCGCACGCCGGCTTCGGCCACGGCCACCGTCTCGCTGTCACCCTCGGCCAGGCTCAGCGCCTCGTCGAGCGTGATGCGGCGCGCGGCCGTCGTCGGGACGGCCGGTGTCTGTGCCTGGGCGTGGGCCATCGGCACCAGTACCGCGGAGGCGAGGAGCATGCCGCCGAGAGCGGCGCAGGAGCGGCTCTTGTGGCCGTCCCTTGAGCGGGTAAGCAACGACTTATCCATGATGGACCACCGTGTCTGGGGCCGACGCGGGGCCGGCGGCACGCGCGCCGATGGCGCGAAGGAAGAACGCCACGTAGCGCTGCGGCGCCTCGTCTGGCGGATACGGATAGCAATGCGGCTGGACGTCGCGCCCCATCGCGTCGGCAAAGACCACGCCGGTCAGGACGTTGGTGGCCACGGCCGTGTCGAGATCGGCATCACACAGCCCGGCGGTACACAGCGCGTCGAGATAGCTCTGGAGACGCAGCTTGGTCGAGGCACCGACGCGATCGCCGATGCAGGCCATGTCGGGGTGCGACTGGACGTCGGCCATGGCGGCCTTGATCAGCCGGTGGTGGCGCAGGACGAAGTCGTAGTGGCGCGCGGTCCAGTCCAGCAGCTCCGCGGCAGGGTCCACCGGCACCGCCGGAAGGGCGGCTTCATCACGCAGGCGCTCCATGACGCGCAGCACGGCCTCGGTGATGAGGCCTTCCTTGGATCCGAACTGCCGGAAGAGGGTGACTTCGTTCACGCCGGCTTCCTGCGCGATGCGACGAGTCGTCGCGCCGCGGAACCCGGCATTGGCAAAGACCTTCACGGCGGCCTCGAGGAGTTGTTCGCGCACGTCCATGGTAACGGTGCCGCGTGAGGCGGCGAACTCGACTTGTACCAACATTTCACAATGACAGCAAGCAATTACTTGCGCGCATACTCACGTGCCGTGCGATCGCTAATGTTTTTACCTTTTCAACGAGACGTTTCGACGACGACAACTGGACGCTTGTTCATATTCATCACAAGCTCAGGCGATGTCCAGTACTCCCGGAGAGAACCTCTGCCGCTGCAAGCGCTTGCTTGCGTCGACGACTCTGTGACGCGGGCACGCGCCGAAAAGTTCCATCTCCGGCACCGGGCAACGGGATGGGCACCGGGCATCGGGCATCGGGCACCGGGCACCGGGCACCGGGCACCGGGCACCGGGCACCGGGTTGAGCATTCGGCATTCGGCATTCCCGGCATCGCGGCATTCGCAGTTAGGCTGTTCCCGTGATTCCGCACGGCGCGAACCTCCCCTGGCTCAGGTACGGCGGAGATTTCGGCGCCAACGCCTGGTCGCCTCGCGGCGGCCTCTCGGTGTCCGATCGCACGCCGCTCCACCGCGTCCTCGACACGGCCGCTTCCGCCGGTGCCGAGGTCGTCCGCTGGTTCGTCCTCTGCGACGGCCGCGCCGGCTTCACCGTCGACGCCTCGGGCATGCCCACGGGCCTCCATCCCGTGGTGCTCGACGACATGGCCATCGCCCTCGACACCCTGCATGCGCACGGCCTGCGCATGGTACCCGTGCTGTTCGACTTCACATGGGCCGACGTGCGGCGCGTCGTCAACGGCGTGGCCCTCGGCGGAGGCGCCCCCGTGCTGCGGGATCCCGTCGCCCGTCACACGCTGTGGCGTGCCGTCGACGATCTCCTCGTCGCGTTCGGCCGGCACCCCGCCATCGCCATGTGGGATCTGTGGAACGAACCCGAATGGATGACGACACCCTGGCGACCGCCAGCACGTCGTCTCTCATCCGCACAGTTGCGGCGATGTCTGGCCGAACTCGCGCTGCACGTACGTTGGCACGCGGTGCATCCGATCACCGTCGGTCTCGCGAGCGCAGCCGGCCTTCCACTCTGCCGCGCGCTCGACCTCGACGTGCTGCAGGTGCACTGGTACGACCATCTCGAACGCCGTCATCCGCTCGCACGATGCCCGCACGTCACATGGAGCCATGCGCCGCTCCTGCTCGGCGAGTACCCGACACGCGGCAGCGCCACGTCGCCAGAACGCATCATCGACATCGCCCGCAACGCCGGCTACGCCGCCACATGGCCGTGGTCCCTCCACGCCGACGATCGCTGCACCGACAACGATGCCGCGCTGCACGCACTGCAACACGGACGCACGCAGGACGAGGGGTCTGACAGGGAGACCGGCAACGGGCAACCGGCAACAGGCAACCGGTAGGCGTCTCGTGCGCCGGTCGCGCACACGTGCTCATACCTCGCACCAACAACCCGTTAGTTGACCCTATCCAATCCCGAATCCGGTTGCCGGTTGCCCGTTACCGGTTGCCGGTTGCGCTACACTTCGCGCATGCGTCGCTTACGCGTGCTCTGTCTGATGCACGACTACCTCGTGCCGCCCGACGATGACACGAAGTACGACACCAGCGTGCCCTGGAAGACCGAGTTCGACGTCAAGAACACGCTGGACGTGATGGGGCATGACGTGCGAGTCGTGGGCGTGGCCGACGACCTTGCCGTGGTACGCAACGCCACGAAGGAGTTCGCGCCGCACATCGTCTTCAACCTGATGGAGAACTTCACCGAGGTCGGCGTGTTCGATCAGAACATCGTCAGCTACCTCGAACTGCTGAAGACGCCGTACACGGGCTGCAATCCGCGCGGCCTCATGCTGTCGCGCGACAAGGCGCTCTCCAAGCAGTTGCTCTCCTATCACCGCATCCCCGTTCCCGACTTCGCGGTGTTCCGCGTCGGGCGCGCCGTGCAGCGTCCCAAGCGCCTCACGTTCCCGCTCATCGTCAAGTCGCTCACGCAGGAAGCCTCCATCGGCATCTCGCAGGCGTCGGTGGTCGAGAGCGACGAGAAGCTGCGCGAGCGCGTGCACTTCATCCACCACAGCGTGGGCACCGACGCCATCGTCGAGCGCTACATTCCAGGCCGCGAGTTGTACGTCGGCATCGTGGGCAACCTGGCGTTGAAGGTCTTCCCCGTGTGGGAGTTGAACCTCGGCAACCTCCCGCGCGAGAACTGGCGCATCGCCACCGAACGCGTGAAGTGGAGCGGACCCTACCAGGAGAAGCACGGCATCATGAGCGGACCCGCGCAGGGCCTCGATGCCAGCCTCGTCGATCGGATCCAGGGGCTGTGCAAGCGCGTCTATCGCACGCTCGATCTGAGCGGCTACGCCCGCATCGACCTCCGCCTCACCGACGAGGCCCGGATCTACGTACTGGAAGCCAATGCGAACCCGCAGATCGCGTATGGCGAGGACTTCGCCGAATCGGCCGAAGCCGCGGGCCTCGCCTACGATCAACTCCTGCAGCGCATCATCAACTACGGCCTTGCCTGGCGCCCCGAGCGCCGCGGCTGATCCCCGCCCCGCGCTCCTGATACAGTAGCCGGCGCTCATGCAGATTCCCCGGATCGCCCTCTGGCTGTTCGCCCTGTACCTGGTCGTCTACGTCGGCTTCATGGCCGTCAGCGCGTTCGCGCCGGGACTCAACGCCCTGACGCCCGTCTGGGGCCTGCCCGTCTCGCTCCTGTACGGCCTCCTGCTCATCGGGCTGGCCTTCCTCCTCGCCGCGCTCTATCTGCGCCTGGCCCGCTGATCCCGTCATGGTCTACGTCACCTCGCCGCTCGCCGTCGGCGTGTTCATCTCGTTCGTCCTCGGCGTCCTGATCCTGAGCTGGTGGCTCGGCCGGAGCGCGCGCTCCGCGAGCGGCTACTACGCGGCGCACGGACAGATCCACTGGTTCGTCAACGGGATCGCGTTCGCCGGTGATTACCTGTCTGCCGCGTCGTTCCTCGGCATCTGCGGGATGATCGCGTTCTACGGGTACGACGGCTTTCTCTACTCCATCGGCTACCTGGCCGGCTGGATCGTCGCGCTCTTCGTCGTCGCCGAACCGCTCAAGCAGATGGGCAAGTTCACGTTCGCCGACGCGCTCGACGCCCGCTTCCACTCGCGCGGCATCAAGCTCGCCGCCGCGATCAGCACGCTCGTCGTGAGCCTCTTCTACCTGATCCCGCAGATGGTCGGCGCCGGCGTGCTCATCAAGCCGCTGCTCGGCTTCTCGCACGCCGCCGGCGTCCTCATCGTCGGCGTGGTGGTCACGATCATCGTCGTCACCGCGGGCATGGTGTCGACGACGTGGGTGCAGTTCATCAAGGGCGGCCTGCTGGTGGCGTTCTGCCTCCTGTTGACGACGCTGATCCTGCAGCGCGGCTTCGACGTACCCGCGGACGTCGCGTCGATGCCGCGGGACGCGTCGGCCGTGGAAGCCACCGGTCAGGTGGTGACCGATCCCGACTGGCCCGATGGCGCCTGGTTACGCGTGCAGGAGGGTTCTGGCGCCGTGCGCACGTGGCGCCGGCTGCCCGACCGACGCGTCCTCCGCACGCAGGTGGTGACGACGGGCCCGGCCGGTACGTACGTCGACGGCCTGCCACAGGGCCTCGGACCGGGCCAGCAGGACCTGACGCCCATCGGTGTGGTGACGGCCCTGCCCGACGGCGCGACATCGTCGGGCGCGCTCGGTCCGCTCGCCTTCCTGCGCACGTTCAGCGGCAGCACGATCGAGACATGGACGTCCGAGCGGCGCGCGCTGTCTGACGGCCGTGTCGCGATGGTCTACACGCCGCGCACGCAGACGGGTGCCGACCTCCTGCAACCGGGCGCAAGCCCCACGTTCAGGGGCGTTCGCAGCGACAAACTGTTCGACAAACTCGACTTTCTCTCGTTGATGCTGGCGCTCTTCGCGGGCACCGCGTCGCTGCCCCACATCCTGATCCGCTACTACACCGTCAAGGACGTGATGGCCGTGCGCAAGAGCACGGTCGTGGGCATCGGTGCGATCGGCATCTTCTACATCCTCACGCTGTATCTCGGGCTCGGTGCCATGACGAGCGGCGCGCTCGACGTGACCAACAACAACATGGCCGCGCCGCTGCTCGCGCGCAGCTTCAGCAATCCGCTCTTCGCGATCATCTCTGCCATCGCGTTCACCACGGTGCTCGGCACGGTGAGCGGCCTCATCCTCGCGGCCAGCGGCGCCGTGGTGCACGACCTGTTCACGCACGTGCTGAAGATGGACCTCACCGACGATGCGAAGGTGCGCGCCGGGAAGATGGTGGCCGTGGCCGTTGGCCTCGTGGCGATGCTGCTCGGTATCGCGTTCGAGAAGCTGAACGTGTCGTTCCTCGTGGGCTGGGCCTTCAACGTCGCGGCATCGGCCAACCTGCCGTCGCTCGTGATGCTCCTGTTCTGGAAGCGCACCACCAAGCAGGGCATCGTCGCGGCCATCCTCGTCGGCATGGCGAGCTCACTCGCGTGGATCCTCTGCAGCGCGCAGGCCTTCCGCGACGTCTACGGCTGGGCGCCGGAGACGGCGCCCGTCCCGTTCAGCCAGCCCGGTATCGTCACGATTCCGCTCGGATTCCTCGTGCTCGTCGTCGTCTCGCTGCTCACCCCGCCGCGACGGCCAGACGACGCATCGCGCGCCTGACGTCAGGCGCGCGACCGGGCCGCCGGGGTTTCCTGCTATCCTTGCCGGGACGTCTCCGGCAGGCCTGCAGGACTTCCCCCGGCACCGGACACGACATTCGCCTGCGAAAGGACCAGGAACGTTTTGTCGGAAACCCGCCTCAAGATTGCCCTCTTCATCGACTTCGACAACATCGAGATCGGCGTCAAGACCACCCTCGGGGGTCACTTCGACGTCGGCGCCGTACTTGAAGCGATGAAGGAGCGCGGCGAGGTGGTCACCAAGATCGCGTACGGGGACTGGACCCGTGCCGGTGACTACAGCCGCTCCCTCACCCAGCACGCCATCCAGATGGTCCAGCGCAACCTGACGCCCGGTGGCGACAAGAACGGCGCGGACATCAACCTTGCGCTCGACGCGCTGGAGATGGCCTTCACCCACAGTCACATCAACGCCTTCGTGATCGTCGGCGGCGACAGCGACTTCATGGCGCTCGTCGAGAAGCTGAAGCTCTACGATCGACAGGTGTTCGTGGTCGGCGGACGCGCATTCACCAGCGTGATCCTCCAGAAGAACTGCACCGAGTTCATCGCGTACGAGAACCTGATCGGCCGCCGCGGCAGCAGCAGCCGCGGCGGCGCGAGCAAGGACGTCAAGGACGCCATGCCGCTCGTCAAGCGCGCGCTCAAGGTGCTCGCCGACCGCGAGGTGATGCCGCAGCTCGGCGTCCTCAAGAGCACGCTGCTGCAGCTCGACTCGACGTTCTCGGAGCGCGAGTACGGCGTCAGCACGTTCCGCGATTTCGTGCAGAAGCTCGAACGCGCGCAGTTGGTCACGCTGCGCGGCGACGACCGCAGCCGGCTCGTCGAACTGCGCGACGGCGTCGACGTTCCGGACTACGTCTCCACGCCTGCGACACCGATTGCCGCAGCGCCCGCGCCGCGCGCGACGCCAGCGCCCGCCACGACGGAAGGCGCGCCCGCGGAGACCGCGGCCGCGCCTGTCGATGCCGCGGTCTCCGGTCAGCAGGCAGACGGGTACGCCATCGTGCGTGACATCTTCCTGCGCCCAGGCGTCGTGTCGCGCTGGCCGTTGTACGTACGTCAGGCCAAGCAGATCATCAGGGCCGCCAACGAGGCGTTCGACGAGCGCCGCCACGGCTTCAACGGGATCGTCGATGCGCTGCGCTACGCTCAGCGCGAGGGGCTCTTCCGCCTGGATCGCGACCGCCAGGGCGTGATTCGGGTGTACCCGGGCACGCTGCTGGCGGACGCGGGCATCGAGGCCGTTCCGGCGCCGACGGCCACGAGCGAGCCGGCACCGGCCCCCAAGTCGGGCAGCGGACGACGGGTCGCAGCGGTAGTGGACGACCTGCACGAGCCAGGCGATGTCAACGGCAACGTGGCTCGTCCCGGCGATCCGGTGCCCTCGGTGCGCCAGAGCCGGCACGCGCGTGGTGGTCGCGGACGCGGCCGCGCGGCAGCGGACATGCCGGCCGGTGTGCCCGACGTGGTCGCGGCGGAACCGGTGGACGATCAGCTGTTGGCCGAGGCGCCGAGCGAGGCGCCGAGCGACGCGCCGAGCGACGCGGCTGTCGACGGCGTCGACCAGAGTCCTGCGGCGGCAGCCGACGCCGAACCGGCAACGCCCGCACGCGGGGCACGCAAGACCACCAGGAAGAAGGCGGCTGCCGCGCCGCGCAAGAAGGCCGCAACACCTGCGAAGAAGGCCGTCCGCAAGACGACGCGCCGCTGATCAGAACTCGATACGCTGCCGCGATCGCACCGTCATCGCCTGCTTCCGCTCGGGGCCGGTGACGGGGCGAATCGCGATTTCGTGCGTGCCCACGGGGACGTCCAGCGTTCCCGGCGTGGTGCCGATCGACGCACCATCGACGAACACTTCGGCTTCGTCTCGCAACGCGATCGTGGCGGGCGCCACCATCAGCGTCACACGCCTGACGGCGCCAGGCTCCACGGTGGCCGTGATCCACTCATGGATGCCGAGCGCGTCGTTGGTGGCCTGCACGCGATGCGTCCCTGGCGGCAGCAGGATCTGGCCGTCCATGCTCGACCCGATCTTCTCGCGCCCGTTCAGCAGGAGCTGCACTTCGACAGGCGCATCGACCAGGATCCACCCCGCGAAGATCTTCACGTCCAGGGGCGTGGTCGCGCCGGCGATGACAATCGCCGATGCGCTCACCGTACCGGCGTCGCTGCGAATCAGCAACGACTGTCCACCGGCCGGGAGGTCCTCCAGCAGCAGCGGCGTCTCGCCGCGCGACCGGCCACCGACGAGGACTTGCGCGCCCGTGGGACTCGACGTGATCTGCAGACTGCCACGCCCTCCGGCCGCCACCGGCCAGTCGATGGCCTGCGTCGTCACCACGCCGACGCTGATCTCGACGGGCATCTCGCGCAGCGTCTCGCCCTGACGCAGCACCAGCTTGTGACGTCCTGGCGCGACCTCGCCGCTGAATGGCGTCCGCCCGAGCGGCTTGTCGTCGAGGATGACTTCCACGCCCGCGGCACGCGATGTCTGCACGACGAGCGTGCCGGTGGCGCCGGGGAGGGTCCACCACCACGCGGCGAACGCGGCCCCCTGGAACAGGGCCACGAGAATCGACGCGGCGATCACGCGACGCCAGTTCACGCGGGGTGCCGACACCGGCGTGTTCGCCACCGCCCACGTCTCGACGTTCGCAGCTCGTGATCCGGGCGTGGGCGCGAGCGCATCGGCCACCGACGTCACCGCAGGCCGTCCCGTTCGCGCGTCGAGCGCCTCCGGGTCCGGCAGCCCCACGGCGTGAATCTCCGGTTCGTAGGGCCTGAAGGCGTCGGATGCCGCCACGGCGGCGGGCGCGTCCCAGGCGGCCGGGGCGGCCTGCGGATGGGGAGCGGGCACGGGCTCGCGAGGCGCCTCGGGAGCCGGCGGACGCACGTCGACGGTGGGCGGTGTCCACGCCGGGACTTCCCGGTGCAGGAGCGACGTCGCCATCTCCCGAGGTGTTGCGGCTGGCAGATCCGCGGGGGCGTCAGGACCGGCTTCCGGCTCCGGCTCGTACGCTGGCTCGACCTCGCACACGGGTTCCGGAATCGGATCCGCGGGCTGCACGACTGCCGTCGCCGGAGCGGGTGCGACAGGTGCGGTCGCCGTGCCGGACTTCTTCCGGCGCGACCGCTTCTTCCTGCGCTTCGTGGTGCCCGCCGCGACGCTCGGCTCCTCCGCACGGACTTCCACCTCCACGCATGGCGCTTCGGCGAACCGTGCCAAGACAGACTCCCCTTCCATCTGGAGGCCAGCGGCATCCACCTCCGCGCAGGACGCGGCGGCGGACAAGTCAGCCCCTGGCTCGTCGGGTATGACGAACTCGGAGACGACGTCGTGGATGTCCGTCGCAATCCCTTCGGCCACGGGCTGGCCGTCGAGCGTGAGGAGCGAGAACGACGGCTCCTCTACTGGCAGCACGGCGAACGCCCCGTCCTCCGTGCCCAGACCGATGTCCTCCGCAGCAGCCTCGAGCGCCACGTCGGTGAACGCCTGATACGTATCGACCGCATCGTCGACGCGTTCCTCCACCGCCTCGAAAGGAAGCGCCAATGTGTTGGTGTCGAGAATCGCGGCCTCGACGTCAGCGACTTCCGCCCCGACGAGTTCGTCGGATGGTTCGACGACCGCCGCAGCCAACAACTCGAACGGCTCTTCATCGATCTCCGCCACGACATCGGGCTCGGGCTCGGGCTCGACGAGTGGCAAAGCCTCGATGGCTGACACCGACTCGACGGCGACGACCTCGTCGAAGGCTGGCACCGGCTCGATGGCGACAGCCTCCTCGAAGACCGGCGTCGGTGCGACCATCGATTCCGTGGACACCGCCGTCGCGTCCGCAACATCCGTCCGCCACGGGAGCGCCTCGCGCCACCAGCCAGACGTCTCGACCGACGCCTCGGTGGACTCAACGGGCTCCACCGACGCATCGATCTGACCGAACGTCTCGACGAGCGGCTGGACCAGCGGTTCGATGAGCGGCTCGGTGCCGTCCTCGCTGGTAAGGATGTCCTCACCTGTCTGACCCGCACTCTCTCCCACCGTGTCGTCGACGATGTCGGTGGCGGGCATGGACGACCACATCACGCGCACATCGACGAGTGGTTCCGACGTTTCGGGTCGCGGGGGAACGAGTGCGACGGGCTCCTCGTCGGCCGGTCCCTCGTCGGCGGGTGCCACGCTGTCGAGCAGTTCCGCGAACTGACGCTCGAGATCGACGCGCTCCTGCGCGATGGCCTCCAGCGACGGCTCCTCATGAGCGGGCGCGACCACGTCCGACAACGCCTCGGCGACGACGTCCGGCGGTGCGTCGACAAGGGCAACGGCTTCGAGCTCAGGACCCGTGTCCGACGCTGGCGCACCCTCCATCTCGGGCGGCAAGGGGGACTCCGACGCTGGCGCCGGCTCTGGTTCTGGATCCGGCTCGAACGCCGGTTCGGCCACGACCGCCGCCTCCGCCACGACGAGGGAGGGCGCGACGTCACCGTCGCCCTCCAGCTCCGCCTCGAGCCGGAGCAGGGCCTCGATGTCGATCTCGGGCTCCGGGTCCAGCTGCGGCTCGGGTTCGACCGCGGCCGCGACCGGCGCTCCGGCAACGGCTGGCACGTCGTCGATCGCCGACGCGTCCTCCACGACAACAGGTGCGGCGACCCACACGGGCTCGTCGACGAGCGCCGGCATCGGGTCAGCGTCCTGAACGGCCGGCGCGGCCGGACGCTCGTTGAGGCTCGCGATGGCGGCCATGACGCCCTTCACGCGAGACACGCTCACGCCGATTGCCGCCGCGCCCGACGGCAGGAGCGCGTCGAACGCGCGCTGCGCGTCGCGCATGGTCCTGAACGCGCGACGACTGTCGACCGGTGCCACGCGTTCGAGCCAGGCCGCCACATCGGCGGCGATCGCGGCGGCCGGCGATCGTGCGAGACGATCCTGCGCCAGCGGCACCAGTCCACGCAGCCGGTGCGGGTACTCCTCTTCATCGAGTGGACGTCCGAGCAGCGCGGCCAGCGCCAACAGGCCAATCTGCGCCACGTCCGTTTCCATGTCGAGACGCGGCGCGCCGGGCCCGAGCGTGGCCGGGATCCGCCACTCGCGCCACAACTGGTGGCGCTGACGCTGCAACCGATCCAGGGCAGACGCCAGTGCGTGCTCGACGATCACGACGCGGCCGGCCGGTGTCAGGACGATGCGCTCCGGGCCGAGGCACCCGTGTGCAACGTTGCGGGAGTCGTGAAGGATGGCGAGTGCCCCGAGCACGTCGCGCGTCACCTGGAGCGCGACACCGGGCTCGAAGGTGACCAGTCCGTGCCCCGCCATCTCGAGCACATCGGACAGGCGTGTGCCGGCCACGTGGCTCGACACGAGGATGGGACCGCGCCCCTTCGTCGCCGGTTCGAGCCCGAGGATGCGGGCGAACTTCGCGTGCTGCAGCTTGGTGAGCCGGGAAACCCGCTCGCGCAGGGCGTGTTCCGCCGACGCGAAGGCCGGGTCCAGGTGGAACCAGTCCACGACCTCGCCTGCGCCCAGGTCACGGCGCTCGCGCACACCGAGACCGTCGCGAAAGATCACGTCTTCTTCCGCCGGTTCCTGGAGGTGTGCTACTTTCACCGCGCGCGTCCTTTCCTGTTGTCGAAAGCCGCAGCGATCACACGCATCGTTCCGCTGGTGCTGCAACGAGCACACCAGGCCATCTGCTCCCGCACAGCCGTGGCATTTCCTTGTCCAGCAGTCGGTTGCAGGTTCGGCATCGGACCAGGTGCGCTCCTCCGGGCCTGGCCCGCACACAAGCGTGCAAGGCCAGCCACGAATCTGTAATCGGCCGATATGTATCGCGCTTCATTCCGCTGCATCGCCGGGTGCCCGGGCACCCATCCGCTCTTCACGCCGCTCTATCGCTGCCCGACCTGCGGCGACCTCCTGGAGGTGGCGCACGACATGGAGGCCTTGAAGGACCGCTCCGCAGGCGCGTGGATGCGGCTCTTCGACGACAGGTACAAGCGCACGCTGTGGCCGTACGGCTCCGCGGTGTGGGGCAAACGCGAGTGGGTGTGCCCCGACATCCGCGACGACCAGATCGTGTCGATGGACGAGGGCGGCACGAACCTGCTGTGGGCGGAGCGTTACGGCAGCACCCTCGGCGTGCCGGACCTGTGGATCAAGCAGTGCGGCAACTCGCACACCGGGTCGTTCAAGGACCTCGGCATGACCGTGCTGGTGTCGGCCGTCCGCCAGATGATCACCGACGGCCAGCAGGTGCGCGCCATCGCGTGCGCGTCGACGGGCGACACGTCGGCGGCGCTCGCGGCGTATGCCGCGGCCGCTGGCATCCCGGCGATCGTGCTGCTGCCGAAAGGCAAGGTGTCGGTGGCCCAGTTGCTGCAGCCGATCGCCAACGGCGCGTTCGTGCTGTCGCTCGACACCGACTTCGACGGCTGCATGGCGATCGTGCAGCGGCTGGCGGCCGAAGAGGGCGTCTACCTGGCGAACTCGATGAACAGCCTGCGCCTCGAAGGCCAGAAGACGGTGTCAATCGAGATCGTCCAGCAGTGGGACTGGCAGGTGCCTGACGTTGTCGTGATCCCGGGCGGCAACCTCGGGAACGTGAGCGCGCTCGGCGCCGGGTTCGACATGATGCAGGCGCTCGGCGTCATCAGCAAGCGTCCCCGCATCGTCGTGGCACAGGCCGCGCGTGCCAATCCGCTCTATCTCGCGTACACCAACGGCTGGCAGTTCGAGCCGGTGCAGGCGCAGAGCACGCTGGCCTCGGCGATCCAGATCGGCAACCCTGTCTCGATACGTAAGGCGATACGCACGCTCGAGGCCTACGACGGCATCGTCGAGCAGGCGACGGAAGCGGAGCTGGCCGATGCGTCGGCGCGCGCCGACCGCACGGGCATGTTCAACTGCCCGCACACGGGCGTGGCGCTGGCCGTCCTCGAGAAGCTGGTGGCGCGCGGAGACGTGACGCGCGACCAGAAGGTGGTGGTCGTTTCGACGGCCAACGGCCTGAAGTTCAGCGACTTCAAGCTGCAGTACCACACGCGTCAGCTCGAGGGTATCGACGCGCGTCTGGCCAACACGCCGATCGAACTGCCCAACGACTACGACGCCGTGAGGCGGGCGATCGACGAACAAGTCGCGGGATAGGTGGCCGTCCTACGGGCGGAGCGTCACTGCTCCGGTCCGCTCGTCGATGTCAAGGACGTCGCCGTTCTTCACGACCACCCGAACGCGGAGCGTGTCGGCGATCCGTTCGAGCGGATTGCCGTCGACGATCACCATGTCGGCGAGCTTGCCCGGTTCGAGCGTGCCGAGATCGCGTCCCGCGCCGAGCAGGTCCGCCGTGTTGCGCGTGGCTGTCTGAATCGCCTCGAACGGCGTGAGCCCCGCCGCCACGTAGTCCTGCAGTTCCACGTGCAGCGACGTCCCGTATGGCGACAGCGGCGAATCGACGCCCGCGATGATCCGCACGCCGGCCTCGTGCAGCGCGCGCACCGTGCGCTGCGCCGGCGTCAGGTCGGCACGTCGACGGGACGCAAGCCCACGACGCGCACGCACCGTGGCATCGGTCCATGCCGGTTGCAGGGCGAGCCAGCGCGGATCCTCGATGAGCGACACGTCTTCATTGGCCGCCACCTGGAAACCGCCAAGCGCCAGCGTCGGCGTCAGCGTCATGCGCGCGCCGGCGACGATCCTGATGACGTCCTCGTATGCGCGCCCGGCCAGCGACTGCTTGGTCGAGTACCCGCGACGGCTCGTGGCGCCGGTGTGCTCCACGCTGTCGGCTCCCGACAGCGCCGCCGGGTAGATCTCGTGCGACGACAGCGGGATGCCCAGCCGGTGCGCCCCCTCGATCGCGCGGCGTTGCAGCGTGTCTGGCAGGCGCACGTACGTCTTGAACGTGTCGTAGTCGAGCCGACTGGCGCGCAGTAGTTCCCTGTCGACGGCTGCCTCGCTCGACGAGGGCGAGGCCATCGGGTAGTACGGACGGATGCCGTCGAGCAGATAGCCCGTCGTGAACAGGCGCGGCCCCACGCGCCGCCCGGAGTCGATCGCTTCGCGAGTCTCGAGTTCGTCATAGGGCAGGCCGCCCACGTCACGCACGCTCGTGACGCCATATGCCAGGTGGACGAAGCCGAAGTTCCTGCCGTGCTCGACCAACGTGTGCGCGTGCCCTTCGATGAGCCCCGGATAGATGGTGTGCCGGCTGGCGTCGATCACGCGCCCCGTGTGATGCGACGCGTCGTGCGGCACGATCGCGGCGATGCGATGCCTGTCGACGATGATGTCGACGTCTGTGCGGGGCTCCGGTGACACGGCATCGATGAGTCGCCCGGCGTGGACGACGAGGCGTCCTTCCGGAACTCGGCGCTGCCACGTCAACGGGATCGCGATCGTCGTGGGAGGCGTGCCATCGAGGTGCGCGACGCGCACCGCGTCGCTGGACAGGTACAGCACGCGATCCGGCCCGGCCCAACTGATGCTGTCTGCCAGTTCCTCGGCCACGCGCACGGGCGTGCCCGACGGACGGCCCTGCGCATCGAGCGCCTGCACGTGCAACTGGCCGTCGACGACGAACGCCCACCGGCGGCCATCGGGCGACACCGCGGGGCCATCGCCCGCGCGCTTGCCCGCAGCGACGTGCGGCTGCGGAATGAGCAGGTCCGGCTGTCCCGCCTCGACGGGCACGGACCACGCGTAATTGGTGGCTTCCCTGTAGCGCGCCGAGTACGGCCTGATGGCCGATACGACGATGCGTGTGCCGTCGGGCGTCCACGAGGGATACCCCACGCCGAACGCACGATCGCGCAGGCGTCGTGACGGACCACCTTCGGCAGGCACCACGTGCAGCTCGCCCTGCTCGTAGGCCTGATTGCTCACGTACGCGATCCGGCGGCCGTCGGGCGACCAGACCGGCGCCATGTCGGCGTCGGTCGACGAGGTGAGACGGCGCTCCTGCCTCGTCGAGAGATCGCGCACCCACACGTCCATCGAACCCGCGCGATCGGACGAGAACGCCAGGGACCGGCCGTCGGGCGACCATGCCGGATCCGTGTCGACACAGTCGTCGTCGGTCACGCGAACGGGCGTGCCGTCGATCGGCTGGATCCAGATGTCGCCGAGCGCGGCGAACGCAAGACGGGTCCCATCCGGCGATAGCACGGGGCGCAGGATGCCGAGCGCGGGTCGCGGCGTCGTCGAGTCGAAGTCACGGACCTTCCGCGCATATCTGGCAAGTCGCACGGTGAGCGAAGCGGTGAACGGCACACCGGGCAGCGCTCCACGCGTCAGCGAGCGTCGCTTGATCGTGCCGTCGGCCGGATAGAGGAATTCGTCGCCGTCAATCCACTGCGCACGGAACGGGACGTAGTCCTCGTCTGCGGCGATCACGTCGGTGTTCAGGTACAGGCGAGCCCGCGGAGCCGGCGTTCCCGGCGGTACCGTGGCACCGGCCCCTTGCGTGATCGGCATCGTGGTGAACAGCACGCGGCCATCGCGCGACCACGATGGCGCGCCGACGCTGCCACGGGCGTCAGCGATCCGGCGCTCCGCACCATCGAGCGTCGTGGCGTAGACGCCAGGCGACGACGAGCGCGTCGACGCGAACGCGATCTCGCTCCCGTCCGGCGACCATGCGGGGAAGAAGTCGTCGCCCGTGTGGGTGGTCACCGGCGTGACAACGCCGGACGCCACGTCGAGCACCCAGATGTCGTAGTTGCCGCTGCGATCGGAGGAGAAGGCGATGCGTCGCCCGTCTGGCGACCAGTGCGGCTCTCTGTCGTCGAATGGTCCGGAGGTGACGGCCGTCAGCCCCGTTCCGTCGGCGCGGATGGTCCAAATCCGCCACGTGCCGTCCCTGTAACTCTGGAACGCGAGACGCGTACCGTCGGGCGACCAGTCGGGCTGCCTGATGTCGCCGTACTCGTCGGTGAGCCGTCGCGCGTCACCACCGCCGATGGGCACGACCCACAGTGTCCCCTGGAGGTCGAAGGCCACCTGCTGACCATCGGGCGACACCGCGATGGCCATCGACGTGCCCTCGCGCACGGTGACTACGACGTCCTCGCCACCCGCCTGCGCCGCGCTGGTCGCCGCCCCACGCAGCCCCAGCCACGAGACAGCCACGACCACCAGCAAGAGGAGAACCCGATACACCGTCATCAGCCGCTCCCCCTCTTGCCCTTCGCCCTTCACCCGTGAACCGTGAGCTGCGGGCCGTGAGCCGCAAGTGTCAGAGAAACTGTCCCACTCCCCCCCACGTGGCGTGATCCTGCAGCCGGAGCGTGTGGAGGTACAGATTCACGTCCTCGACCGGATACGCCTCTCGGATGGCCTGCACGGCTGCCGGAAGCTTCTCCTGATCGACGGCGGGCGCGGATTCGTCGGAGATCAGCCCATCCTCGTGCGTCACGCCGAGGACGTCGAGGAACGCGCCCATCATCGGCCGCTGCTTCGCGAGGTGGAAGGTCACGAGCAGTCGCCCCGCCACGCCGTCGGACACCGCGGCGAGACCGGCCGTGTACTTCGCCTTCTTCTCGAGCGGCAGCGCCAGAACCGACTTGACGCGGAAGTTCAGCCGGCGCGAGAGGAGTCCGACGATCTCCGCGTGCTCCGCGCCCGCCTCGCCCTCGCTCCAGAAGGCCTCGGCGGCGGCCCGCCGCTGGCCATCGGTCATCATCTTCCAGAGTTGTGAAGCGCGAGTGATCTCTTCGACGTCGGACATGGTGAACCTGCGTGCTGTCGCCGGCCGGTGCAGGCACCGTGGCGGGAGAAGTCATGAAGGGCCTGCCACAGGAGATGCCCCGCGACCGCCGTTGAATCAGCCATCTTACCGCGCCGCGCCGGCCCGGCCTTCGAGGTCGAGCCACCGGGCCATCACACGTTCGAGCTCGGCCTCGCAGGCCTCCAGCGCCGATGCCGTCTCGGCCATCCCGATGGGACCGCGCAGGTGGAAGTCCTGCGCGTTGATCGCGGCTTCCAGGTCGGCCTTTCGTGTCTCGATGCTCTCGATCGAGGCGGGAAGCGCGTCCAGTTCGAGGCGTTCCTTGTACGTGAGTTTCGCGGGACGGGCGGCGACGGGCTCCCCCGCGGGACGAACAGGTTGTTCGCGCACCGGCTCCGGTGTCTCGACGAGGGGCGACGGCCGCTGACGCACCCAGTCCGAGTACCCACCGACGTACTCCCGCACGCGGCCCTCGCCCTCGAACGCGATCGTGCTCGTGACGACGCGATCGAGGAACGCGCGATCGTGACTCACCACCAGCAGCGTGCCGGCGAATCCGAGCAGCAGGTCCTCGAGGACGTCGAGCGTCTCCAGGTCGAGATCGTTGGTCGGCTCGTCGAGCACGAGCAGGTTGGCCGGACGGACCAGCAGTCGCGCGAGCAGAAGGCGATTGCGCTCGCCGCCTGACAGCGCGCGCACCGGCGACTGGAATCGGTCCGGCGTGAAGAGAAATTCCTTCAGGTAGCCGGCGACATGGCGCGTGCCGCCGCCTGGCACGTCGACCATCTGCCGGCCGTCGGCCACGGTGTCCATCACCGTCACGTCGGGGTCGAGTTGCTCGCGCTCCTGATCGAAGTACGCGATCGACAGGGTCGTCCCGCGAACCACCTCTCCCGACTGCACGGGCAGGGTCCCGAGCAACAACCGCAGCAGCGTCGTCTTGCCCGACCCATTGGGGCCGAGGATGCCGACGCGATCGCCGCGCATGATGCGGCCGCTGAAATCGTCGATGACCGGGCGGTCGCCGAAGCTGTGCGAGAGATGACGGGCGTCGAGCACCAGCGCACCGGAGCGTTCGCTGTCGTCGATGGCGAGGTGCACGGTGCCGGCCTTCTCGCGCCGCTGCGCGCGCTCGCGTCGCATGGCCTCGAGCGCGCGGACGCGGCCTTCGTCCCGCGTGCGCCGCGCCTTGATGCCCTGCCGGATCCACGCTTCCTCGCGCGCGAGGAGCTTGTCGAACTTGTCCTGCTGCTGCGACTCGGCCTCCTGCTCGGCCTCGCGCGTCTCGAGGTACGTATCGTAGTTGCCGGGATAGCTGCGGAGCATCCCGCGATCGAGCTCGACGATGCGCGTAGCCAGCGCACGCAGCAGCGTCCTGTCGTGCGTGACGAAGAGCAGCGCGCCGGTGAACTCGCGCAGGAAGGCTTCAAGCCACTCGATCGAGTCGATGTCGAGATGGTTCGTCGGCTCGTCGAGCAGCAGCACGTCGGGTTGCCGCACGAGTGCCTGCGCCAGCAGGACGCGGCGACGCTGGCCGCCCGAGAGCGTGCTGACGGCTGCGTCTTCGGGCAGGTCGAGGCGCGCGATCACGTCCTCCACGCGCTGCTCGAGACGCCACCCGTCCTGCCGGTCCAGAGCGTCCTGCAACTCGCCGAGGCGGGCCATCAGGGCGTCGGTGCCGTGCTCGGCCACCGCGTGCGCCACCTGGTGATACTCGGTGGCCAGTGCGCCCAGTGCGCCGAGCCCGTCGGCCACGACGGCGAACACGCTGCGATCGCCACCGGGCGGCACGTCCTGCTCCAGTCGCGCCACACGAAGACCGGGCTGCTGCCATACGCGGCCGGAATCGGCCGGAAGCTCGCCAGCCAGCACGCGCAGCAGCGTGGACTTGCCCGCGCCGTTACGACCGATGAGGCACACGCGCTCCCCGGCGTCGAGCCGCAGCGTCGCGGCTTCGAGCAATGGCCGGTGGCCGAACGCCATCGTCACGCCGTCGAGTTCGATCAATGCCATTGTCGCGATCGCAGGGCGACGCTCCTACCGGCCGCCGAGCAACTTCTGGAATGCCGCCGACATCGCGGTGGATGACGGCGCGGCCGGCGCCTGCGGACGACGTTCCGGTTGACGCGGCGACGGCTGTCGGTCCTGTCGCTGACGCGGCACGCGTGCATCGGCCGCACCACCCTGGCGCGCATCACGAGCCTGCGGCTGACGCGCCGCCGGCCGTTCCGTCTTGCGCATCGTGAGCGCGACGCGCTTGCGCGCGATGTCCACTTCGAGCACCGTCACCGTCACGATCTGGCCGGCCTTGACGACGTCGCGCGGATCCTTCACGAAGCGGTCGGCGAGCTGCGACACGTGGACCAGGCCATCCTGATGGACGCCGATGTCGACGAACGCGCCGAAGTTGGCCACGTTGGTCACCACGCCTTCGAGCGCCATGCCCGGCGCGAGATCCGACAACTGGTGGACCGAGTCCTTGAACTTCGCCGTGCGGAACTCCGGGCGCGGATCGCGTCCCGGTTTCTCGAGTTCGGCGAGGATGTCGCGCACGGTTGGCGTCCCGAATCTCTCGTCGGCAAACGCTGACGGGTCCAGCGTGCGCAGGAAGGCGCCATCGCCGATCAGGCTCGGCACCTCGCGCGAGGTGGCACGCGCGATCCGCTCCACCACCTCGTACGCCTCGGGGTGGACCGCCGATGCGTCGAGCACGTCGGGGCCGTTCGGGATGCGCAGGAAGCCCGCCGCCTGCTCGAACGTCTTTTCGCCGAGCCGCGGTACGGCACGCAGGTCGGCGCGCCGGCGGAAGGGTCCGTGCTGCGTACGGTAGTCGACGATTTGCGCGGCAAGGCGCGCGTTGAGCCCGGAGATGCGCGACAGCAGCGCGGGCGACGCCGTGTTCACGTCGGCGCCGACGGCGTTCACGCAGTCCTCCACCACGCCATCGAGCTGCCTGGCGAGAGCCGACTGACTGACGTCGTGCTGATACTGCCCGACGCCGATCGAGCGCGGCTCGATCTTGACCAGTTCCGCCAGCGGATCCTGGAGACGCCGGGCGATGGACACCGCGCCACGCAGCGTGACGTCGAGATCGGGCAGTTCCCTGGACGCCAGCTCCGACGCCGAGTACACGGACGCCCCAGCCTCCGACACCACGATGCGCGTGAGCGAAATCTCGGGGAAGCGCTCCATCAGGTCGGTGACGAGCTTCTCGGTCTCCCGCGACGCCGTGCCGTTGCCGATCGCCACCAGATCCACCTTGTGCGCGGCGCAGAGCGCCGCCAGTGCGGCGATCGATCCGTCCCAGTCCTTCTTCGGCTCGTGCGGATAAATGGCTGTGGTAGCGACGACGGCACCGGTGTTGCCGACCACCGCCACCTTCACGCCGGTCCTGATCCCGGGGTCGAGGCCCATCGTGACGCGCGTGCCAGCCGGTGCGGCGAGGAGCAGGTCGCGCAGGTTCGTGCCGAACACGCGGATCGCCTCGGCTTCGGCCATCTCGCGCAGGCGCTGCTCGACGTCGTTCTCCAGCTTGGGCTGCAGCCGCGCCTTCCACGCGAGCGTGACGGCGGCGCGCAGGAAGTCGTCGGCAGGGCGCTGCTGGTGCGTGACGCCGGCACACGCGGCGATGCGGCGTTCCGGCTCACCCAGCGGTGCCCCACTCTCATCGTCGGGCAACGCGATCGACAGCTTCAGGGCGCCTTCCTTGCGTCCGCGCAACAACGCGAGCACGCGATGCGGCGGGACCGTACTCACCGGCTCGCGCGCGTCGAAGTAGTCGCGGAACTTCGCGCCCTTCTCTTCCTGCCCTTCCACCACCACCGACCGGAGCGTGCCGTGTTCCCACACGTACGTGCGCAACCCGCCGACGAGCTCCGGCGCTTCGGAGAAACGTTCGATGAGAATCGCGCGCGCACCGTCGAGCGCCGCGGCGACGTCGGCCACGCCCGTGGCCTCGTTGACGTACTCGGCGGCCGCCTCCTGCGGGACGAGCGCGGGCGTGGCGAGCAATGCGTCCGCAAGAGGCTCCAGACCCTGCTCGCGCGCGATCTGCGCCTTCGATCGCTTCTTCGGACGATGCGGGGCATACAGATCCTCGAGACGCGTCTTGCTGTCTGCGCTGCGAACTGCGTCTTCGAGCTCCGGCGTGAGCTTCTGCTGCTCGACGAGCGCAGCGAGGATCGCCGTGCGCCGCTCCTCGAGCTCACGCAGATATCCGAGGCGCTCCTCGAGCGTGCGCAGCTGCGTATCGTCGAGACCGCCGGTGGCCTCCTTGCGATAGCGCGCGATGAAGGGCACCGTGGCGCCCTCGTCGAGTAACGCGACGGCAGCGGTCACCTGACGGGCCGCCACCGACAATTCCTGGGCGATGCGATCGAGGATCGGCGTGAACACGACCGGCGATGCGGTCGGCGAGCTGGTCATGATGGCTCTTTCAGAGGGCTGACGCACAAGGCGCCGCTTGGGAGGGCCGGCTCTCCGAGCCCGGCCTATCTCGTGAGCTTACGGTACTTCACGCGATGAGGCGTGTCTGCCGCGGTGCCGAGCCGGCGATGGCGATCGGCTTCGTAGTCCTGATAGTTGCCCTCGTACCACACCACCGTGCTGTCGCCCTCGAAGGCGAGGATGTGCGTGGCGATGCGGTCGAGGAACCAGCGGTCGTGGCTGATCACCACGGCGCAGCCGGCAAAGTCGAGCAGGGCTTCCTCGAGCGCACGAAGCGTGTCCACGTCGAGGTCGTTGGTGGGCTCGTCGAGCAGCAGGAGGTTGGCGCCGCTGCGCAGGAGCTTGGCCATGTGGACGCGATTGCGCTCGCCGCCCGACAGCTGCCCCACGCGCTTCTGCTGATCGCGTCCCTTGAAGTTGAACCACGACACGTACGCACGCGACGGCACCGTACGCTTGCCGAGCGTGATTTCGTCGTGGCCGCCGGAAATCTCTTCCCAGACCGTGCGGTCGGCCGTCAACGCGTCGCGCGACTGATCGACGTACCCGAGCTGCACGGTCTCGCCGAGACGCAGCGTGCCGGCGTCGGGCGACTCGGCGCCGGTGATCATCCGGAAGAGCGTGGTCTTGCCGGCGCCGTTCGGACCGATCACGCCGACGATGCCGCCGCGCGGCAGCGTGAACGTGAGGTTCTCGAAGAGCAGGTTCTCGCCGAACGCCTTGCGCACGTCGCGCGCCTCGACCACCACGTCGCCGAGACGCGGCCCCGGCGCGATGTAGATCTCGACGGTATCGAGCTTCTCCTTCGTGTCCTGCGCGAGCAGATCCTCGTACGCGTTGAGGCGCGCCTTGCCCTTGGCCTGGCGCGCCCGCGGCGACATGCGGATCCAGTCGAGCTCACGCTGCAGCGAGCGCTGCCGGCGCGACTCGGCTTTCGCCTCCTGCGCCAGTCGCTGCTGCTTCTGATCGAGCCAGCTGGAATAGTTGCCTTCCCACGGGATGCCCTGCCCGCGATCGAGCTCGAGAATCCAGCCGGCGACGTTGTCGAGGAAGTAGCGGTCGTGCGTGATCGCGACGACGGTGCCGGCGTACTCCTTGAGGAAACGCTCCAGCCACGCGACAGACTCGGCGTCGAGGTGGTTGGTGGGCTCGTCGAGCAGCAGCAGGTCGGGCGATTGCAGCAGCAGCCGGCACAACGCCACGCGACGCCGCTCGCCGCCAGACAGCGTGGTGACGTCGGCGTCGGGCGGCGGCAGGCGCAGCGCGTCCATCGCGAGCTCGAGCTTGCTGTCGAGATTCCACGCGTCGACGGCGTCGATCCTGTCCTGCAGGGCGGCGAACTCGTCGGCGGTCTCGTCGGAGTAGTTGGCCGACAGTTCGTCGAAGCGCGCGAGCAGGTCCTTGATGGCCTGCACGCCCTCCTCGACGTTGCCGAGCACGGTCTTGGCCGGATCGAGCTGCGGTTCCTGCGGCAGGTAGCCGACGGTCCGGCCCTGGGCGAGGAACGCTTCGCCGGAGAACTCCGTCTCGACGCCGGCCATGATGCGCAGCAGCGTCGACTTGCCGGCGCCGTTGTAGCCGAGCACGCCGATCTTGGCGCCCGGCAGGAACGACAGCCAGATGTCCTTGAGCACGACCTGGTCCGGGGGATAGACCTTGGTCAGCCCCTTCATCACGTAGATGTACTGAGGTGCCATGCGTGAGGTGGCCGACCACCGAGGCCGGACCGCCCGATAGTGTAGCAGCCGCGACGCGGCCGCTACAGATGGAGGCCAGGGGCTCCAGCCCCTGGCTAATTATCGCCGTCGAGGAGATTGCCGAGGCCGCCGAGGATGGAGCCTTCCTCCTTGCCGCCACGCGTCAGGCCCGGCACGGCCTTGATGATGCGATCGGCCATGCGGCTCAACGGCAGTGACTGCAGCCACACGCGGCCTGGGCCGGTGACGACCGCGAAGAAGAGCCCTTCACCACCGAACAGCGCCGTCTTCACCTTGCCGACAAACTGCACGTCGTACTGCACCGACGGAGTGAGCGCGACCAGGCACCCTGTGTCCACGCGCAGTTGCTCGCCCGCCTTCAGATCGATCGCCTCGATCATGCCGCCCGCGTGCACGAACGTCAGGCCGTCGCCGGTGAGGCGCTGCATGATGAAGCCCTCGCCGCCGAACAGACCGACGCCGATCTTCTTCTGGAACGCGATGCCGATCGAGACGCCCCTGGCCGCCGCGAGGAAGCTGTCCTTCTGGCAGATCAGCTCGCCGCCGAGCTGCTCGAGGTCCATCGGCAGGATGCGTCCGGGGTACGGCGCCGCGAACGCCACCTTCTGCAGCGACGACGACGGGTTGGAGAACACCGTCGTGAACAGGCTCTCACCCGTCAGGAGTCGCTTACCAGCTCCCACGAGCGCGCCCATGATGCCGGCCGACTGCTGCTGACCGCCATCGCCGAAGATCGTATCCCTCTGCACGCCGGCGGTCATGTACATCATCGTGCCGGCCTCGGCCACGGCGGCTTCGCCCGGATCGAGTTCCACCTCCACGAACTGCACGTCCTCGCCGACGATGCGGTACGTGAGCTCGTGCGCCGTACGTCCGCCAACAGGCGCGGCGTAGGCAGGCGAGGGTGCCGACGCCGCAGGAACGGCCGCCGCCATGCCCCCCGGGGCCACCGGGGCCGCGGCGACGGCGAACAGCGACGCGAGCTGCGTCGAGTCCTTCGCCGCCTGCCACTGCGCCATCCCCGCCGTGAAGACGAGCGTGTCGGGCCCGACAACGCCGGTGCGAATGCGACCGACGAGGTCATCGAACGAGATCGGACCGACTGGAGCGTTGTTCTGGGCGTAGTACCACATGGTGATCGATATCGGCAGGAGACAACGATGAAATCAGCCTGATTCGCCCGACAGCGTGTCCCGCTCGATGCGATCGACGATGTCGTGCGGCAGCGCGAGCAGACGCTGCAACTGAGTGAGATACATGCGCTCGCCGGATGAGATGCCGTCCTGACCGTGGACCACGGCGTAGGCGAGCGCATACGCCACCTCGCGCTGCTCCGGCGAGACGAATGCCGATGCGATCGACTCGAGAGGCCGGCGCGCCTGCAACTCGGCATCGACCAGCGCCGCGGCGCCCAACGCGTCGGCACGATCGCGGATCAGCGCGATCTCTTCGTCCGACAACTCGCCGTCGGCGCGCGCCGCGCTGACAGCGAGCTGAATCAGCGGGAGCAGCGCCGCCGGCAGCGGAGGAGGCGGTGGCACGGCAGTCGCCGGTATCGCAGGCGTGGGCAGCGGTGGTGGCACGACCGATGGGCCGGACGCACCTGCCATCACGCCGCGCGGCGAACTCCCCGGTACAGGCGGCGGTGGCGGTGGCGCAGACGATGTCGGCGTGGCCGCGGGCGTACTGCTACCCTGCATGGTCTCGAGCGCGCCCCAGATGAGACCGCCGACGGTGAGGAGCGTGCCCGCATTCAGCAGGCTGCCGCCAGCACGTCGAGCCGCATGCCTGCCGACGCCCGACAGCCCGACGCCGCCGCGACGCCGCTTCTTCCTGCCGCCGAGAAAGCCGCCGATCAGTTCGCCGATGAGTCGTTCCGGATCCATGTTCTGTACTTACGCGCCGAAGCCCGTCACGTTCAGCCACTGCTGCGCCCGCGTCACATCGTCTCGGGTGAGGGCGTGGCCGCCGGAAGACCAGAACGGTGTCACAGACGCGCCGGTTGCCGCAAGCGTGTCGGCCAGGCGTCGTGCTTCCGCGATGGGCACGAGCGGGTCGGCCTCGCCTGCGGCGAGGAACACCGGCCGGTCGTCGAGCGCCGGCAGCGGATCCGGCGCGAGGATGAACTGCGCGTGCAGCAGTGCTGCCGCGGCAAGGCTGTCAGGGTGCAGCAGCAGCGTCGCGTGCGCGATGTTGGCACCGTTGGAATACCCCACCGCCACGAAGCGATCGCGCGCGAGACCGTACGTACGCGACGCCTCGTCGAGGAACGCGGCCAACTCTCCCGCGCGCACGCGCACATCGTCCAGATCGAAGCGGCCCTCCGCGAAGCGACGGAAGAAACGCGGCATGTGGCCTTCGAGCACGCGCCCGCGCGGGCTGAGCAGCGCCGCCGTTGGATGAAGCGCCCGTCCGAGCGGCAGCAGATCGTGCTCGTCGCCGCCGGTCCCGTGCAACACCACCAGCGTCGTCTGCGCGCCGTCTACCGCCGGAACGTGCCGATGCTCGAAGCCCGCCAACGTGGACATGACGATGACTGTACCGCGAACGGCGGCGCGCGTCGGCGACAGGTGGTCGCCGCGTTGCCAGTCCGACATTCCCACGAATCCTGCAATTGCGGCTACGCTCTTCGCCGTATGTTCTCCCGACCTGCTGACGTGCGGCGGATTCTGCACATCGACATGGACGCGTTCTACGCATCAGTCGAGCAGCGCGACAGGCCGGAACTGCGCGGGCAGCCGGTGGCGGTGGGCGGCCGGCCGGAGAGTCGTGCGGTCGTGTGCGCGGCGTCGTACGAGGCGCGGGTGTTCGGCGTGCGATCGGCGATGCCGATGTCGCGGGCGGTGCGTCTGTGTCCGAACCTCGTCATCGTCCCGACCGACTTCGCGAAGTACAGGGCCGCGTCACAGACGGTGTTTGCCATCTTCCGATCGGTGACGCCGCTCGTGGAACCGCTGTCGCTCGATGAGGCGTATCTCGACGTGACCGAGAACGCATGGGGCGAGACGCTGGGCGTGGACGTCGCGCGACGCATCAAGCGCGCGATCCACGAAGAGACGGGGCTCACGGCCTCGGCCGGCGTGGCGCCCAACAAGTTCCTGGCCAAGATCGCGTCGGGCTGGCGCAAACCCGACGGTCTCACCGTGATCGCGCCCGAACGCATGGAGGCGTTCCTGCAGCATCTCCCCATCGACGCGTTGTGGGGCGTCGGACCTGTGACGGCCAAGCGGCTGCGTGCACACGGAATCGACCGGCTCATCGACGTGCGCGCGGCGACACCCGCGACGCTCGCGGCGGCCGTGGGTTCGCAGGCCGCGTGGCTCACCGCGCTGGCATGGGGGCGCGACGATCGGCGCGTGACGCCCGATCGGCCGACGAAGTCGCATGGCGCCGAGCGGACCTACGACGAGGACATGCGCGACGTGACCGTCATGCGCCACCAGCTCGAACGGCTGTCGGCGATCTGCGGCGAGTGGCTGGAGCGCAGGCAGTACCGCGCGCGAACCGTCACGCTGAAGGTGCGTTACGACGACTTCACCACCGTCACGCGCAGCCAGAGCGTGTCGGGAGGCATCGGCGACACGGCGACGATCCGGACGCACGCGATCGCGCTGCTCGACAGAACCGCGGCCGCCACGCACCCCGTACGCCTCCTCGGCGTCAGCGTCCACAACTTCATCGACCCCTCGGCCGTCACGACGACGGGCGACGGGCTCCTGCCGTTCGACTGAGGAGCGCGGGCAGCCACAAGGGCGGGTCGCCCCTACGCACGCCCCGATCGATGTGGCCTGGGATGAATCCCGCGGTGTAGACGCCGGACTTCCACCTTCGCCCTTCTGGCTACGGCGGACAAGCTGTCCGGCAGTCAGTGAACTCCGCGGCGGAAGATGGACAGGTGCAGACGCGACAGCACCTCGCGTCGCTCGTCGAGGACCGGGGCCACGGGGAACACGTCCCGCGTGTGAGCGAAGTCGCGCCGCAGCAGCGCATCGCGACCGAGGATCCCGTCGCGATGCATCCGTTCCCACTGCGGCAGGCTGTCTGCCCAGCCGCGCAGGCCGGCGGCCACGATCAGTCCCGCGAGCACGAGGCTCGCACGCCGCCAGGCGCGCGTGCGACACGGCGACGCGGTGGTCAACAGCATCACCAGCCCGACCCAGAACAATGCGGTGAACGCGATATAGCGCGACGCCGTCATCGCGTGCAGGCCGAGCGGCACGCGTCCCACTGCCGTGATGCCGCACGCGGCCACGGCAAACGCGACGAGCAGCGCCGGGAAGAGCCAGACATCAGGCCGGCGCAGGCCATCACGACGCACGTGCAGCCACACGAGCCACATCGCGAGCGCGATACCCGCGATGCCGATGAGCGGCAGGATCACGGTCGCCCCACGCGCACCCTCGGAGAACGGTGAGAACACGTACCAGACAGGCATACCGAGAGCCAGACAGAGCCCATACGCCACTCTGAGGGCCGCCACCGGAGAGGTGAAGATGGGCGCCGGTGGCGGCAGCCCCTCGGGGTGCACGAGTCCCCTGACGTACGCCACGCCTACCACGATGCCGATGCCGAGCCACACGGCGGTTCGCAGCCGCCACCGCGCGTCGCGACGAATGGCGATGGCAAGCGCACCGAGCGGCCATGCGAGGAGACAGCTGGCGAATCCGGCGGTACCCACGAACACCGACGCCGCGGCGCCCGCCAGTCGTGTCCATGTGGGTGGCCCGTAGGCCAGCAGCATGAAGGCGACCGACGTCGTGCACGCGCCGAGCAGCAACGCGATCTGCCAGCCGGGCAGAAGGAAGTTCTCCCACTGCGTGGCGGTGGCCACGAACGTGGCGACACCGGCGACCAGCACCACGCTCGCGGCACCATGCCAGTCACGTGTCGGCTCGGTCGAACGCGCGTACCGCAGCGTCGACACCAGGACGAGCACGTGTACCGCCGTGACGATCAACGCGAGCCAGAGTTCGTGCCAGTGGTTCCACCGGCTCCAGGCCACATGCGCGAGGATGAGGGTGCGCGCCACGGCAGGCCGATGCTCGTTGTGCGGCGCCCACAGATCGCGCCACGAGACCCCCGAGGTCTCTTGCTGCTCGATGAGCGGAACGGCGTCCCAGATGTCGGCACGAGGCAGGTCGACGAACGACGACGCGCACAACGCCGTGATCGCCAGGCCGAGTACGGCGATCACCGCGCCACCGACACACGCCGCCGCGCGCGACTGTCCGGATCGTTGCGCGATGGCCAGCGTGAGCACGCCGACGACCAACGGGAAGACGAGGCGCACCGGGCTCACGCGCCTGAGGCGTCGATCCCCGCCGTGACAGGCTCCGGCGTGAAGTCCTCACCCGGATTGATGAACCGATCGAGTTCGACGGCGTACTGGCGGTCGTGCAGGTCGCGATAGCGGCCGCCGAGCGCCATCAACTCCGCATGCCTGCCATGTTCGACGATCCGGCCGTCTTCGATGACGAGGATCTGATCCGCGCTGCGAATCGTGGACAACCGGTGCGCGATGACGAACGTGGTGCGTCCTCGACGCAGCGACCGGAGCGCGTCCTGGATGCGCGCCTCGCTCTCGCTGTCGAGACTCGACGTGGCCTCGTCGAGGATCAGGATGCGTGGGTCCGCGAGAATGGCGCGCGCGATCGCCACGCGCTGGCGCTGCCCGCCGGACAACCGCACGCCGCGCTCCCCCACCACCGTGCGATACCCGTCCGTGAAACCCTCCACGAACTCGTCGCAGTACGCGATGCGCGCGGCGGCGATCACCTCGTCCATCGACGCGTGCGGATTCGCATAGCGGATGTTGTCGGCGATGGTGCCGTCGAAGAGGAAGTTCTCCTGCAGCACGATGCCGAGGTGACGGCGGTAGCTGGAGAGCTGTATCTCGTCGATGTCCTGCCCATCGATCAGGACGCGTCCGGTGGTCGGCCTGTTGAAGGCCATCACCAGGCTGATGAGCGTGCTCTTGCCCGATCCGCTCGAACCGACGAGTGCCGTCGTGGAGCCAGCCGGCGCATCGAAGGACACGCCCTTGATCACCGGCACGCCGGGCGTGTACTCGAACCAGACGTCCTCGAACGTGACGCGCCCCTCGACGTCGGTGAGCTCGCGACGCGCGTGATCGTCGGCGTCCTCGGTGGCCATCTTCTTGATCTCGCGAATGCGGTCGAGGCCCGCGAACGCCTCGGTGATCTGCGTGCCGATCGACGCGATGGAGATCATCGGCGCCGCGACGAGGCCGGTGAAGAAGACGTACATCACGAAGTCGCCGAGCGTCATCGTGCCCGCGACGAGCGACCTGCCGCCGATGGTGATCATGATGACGCCCGTGACGCCGATCACCACGGTCCCCATCGCCGTCGTCGCCGAGACGCCGGTCATCGCCTGCGCGACGTTGCGCAGCAGGCGGTGCGCGCCCTTGCTGAAGACAATCTCCTCGCGCTTCTCGGCGGTGTACGCCTTCACCACGCGAATGCCGCCGAGCGACTGCGACAGCCGGCCCGTGACTTCGGCCTGGATCTGCCCGCGTTCGCGGAACAGCGGACGCAGGCGCTTGAAGGCGAGCGCCATCACGGTGCCGAAGCCCCCGAGCACGACGATCATCGCGAGCGTCAGCGTCCAGTTCAGGTAGAACAGCACGCCGAGCGCGATGATCGCGGTGAGGATGCCGCCCGTGAGCTGCACGAGCCCCGTGCCCACGAGGTTGCGGATGCCGTCGGCGTCGCTCATCACGCGCGAGATGAGGACGCCCGTCTGCACGGTGTCGAAGTAGCGCACGGGCAGGCGCGCCACGTGGGCCTGCACCTCGCGCCGCATCTCGGTGATCGCGCGCTGTGCCGCCACGCCGAGAATCTGCGAGAGCGCGAAGGAGGTGACCGCTTCGCCCAGCGTCGCGAGCCCGACCACCAGCGCCAGCGTCCACAGCAGGTCCGGTTGGCTCTTGCCGATCACGTCGTCCACGAGGTACTTGGTCGACGCCGGGAGGACGAGGCCGAGGAGCCGGTTGACGAGCATCAGGCTCAGCCCGAGCGCGAGGCGGCCGCGGCTCTTCCAGATGAGCGCGCGCGCTTCCTCCCACGCATTGCCGTAGTCGATCTTCTTCTTCCCGTCCTTCGCGTCGCTCACTGCGCGTCCTTCGTGATGGTGACCTTCGTGATCGCGATGCGTGTGCGCGGCGCCTCGCCGTCGAGCGCCGTCTGCTCGATCGCGCGCACCACGTCCATGCCTTCGAGCACGCGGCCGAAGGCGGTGTACTTGCCGTCGAGCGTGGGTGCGGGCGCGGTACAGATGAAGAACGACGTGCTGGCGCTGTCCGGATCGTCGCCACGCGCCATGCTGAGGATGCCCGCCTCGTGCTTCAGCGCGTTGAACTCGCCGCGCACGGTGCCGACGGCCTTCCGTTGCACTTGCGTGAGCGGCGCCTGCCGCGACGACAGATCGCCAGCCTGAATCGCGAACCCCGGCACCACGCGATGGAACCCCGTGTCGTCGTACACGCCGAGCTGTGCGAGACGCAGGAAATTGCGGACATGCTCATGCGCGACATCGGGCGCGAAGCCGACGATGATGTCGCCGAGCGTGGTGCTGATGGTGGCGCGCGTCGCCGCGAGGGCTTCGACCGTCGTCTCGGCGAACGGTGCCGCGCTCGGCGGCGGCGTGTCTCGCACTGTTGCCTTCGTGATCACGACGCGCGACGTCAGACGTCCTTCGGCGTCGAGCGGCGTGAGCGAGATCTGCTCGACGACCTCGAGACCTTCGACGACTTCGCCGAAGACGGTGAACTGCCCGTCGAGTCCGGGTTGATCGGTGAGGCAGACGAAGAACTGCGCCCCCGCGCTGTCTGGCTTGTTCGGGATCAGGACGGCCGCCACGGCGCCACGCACGGTCTTGCGATCGTTGGGCTCACGCTTCAGGCGATTGAGGCCGCCGGTTCCGTAGAGCGTGGTCTTCGCCGGATCGATCGAGAGCGGGTCGCCGCCCTGGACGATGCCCATCGGCACGGCGCGATGGAAGGTCGTGCCGTCGTAGGCGCCGGCATCCGCCTGATCGAGCACGAACCCGACGTGATTGGGTGCCGCAGCGGCGTCGAGTTGCACCACGAACGTGCCGTGCGTCGTCTCGAACACGACCTGCTTGTCCGCGAGCGCCGACGCGGGTCGCGTGGCGGTGTACCGAGCCGGAGCGGCTGGCGCCGGCGCTGGCGTCGACTGCCGACGACGCGTCTGCGCGTCGACATCTGCGACGGCGACGACTCCGACGAGCATCGCACCAGTCACGACAAGAAGGCGAAGGCGCACGTGCCCATCTTACCGCGCGGCGCGCACCGCTGACGCGAGGCCCGTGGCCTGGCGATCCTCTCGCGTGACTCTTCGCGGAGTAGCGCATCCGACCGCCGCGTGCGTGGCTACTACAATGGCGGCGCGAAAGGATGCCGTCCAGATGAAGCCAGCCCTCCGGTGTGTCGCCATACTCCTGCTCGTTGCGCTCCCTCCTGTGTCGCGGGCGGACGCGCAACAGGCACCCGGCGACGGCTACGTCCTGCCTCCGGCGTCGGTCCAGGACCTGTTCGCGCGCGACAAGCACATCGCGACACTCAATCGCCTCAGCCCCGACGGTGACCATTTCGTGATCCCGCACTTCCAGGAACTGAGCGATCTGAAGCAGATGGCACGGCGCACGCTGCGCCTTGCGATGCTGGAGCTCATCCCGGAGGTCAACCGCGAATGGCGGCTCGCCACGTACGGCAACACGGGGCTCGACATCTACTCGCTGCGTGAGCGACGTACGTATCCCGTCACCATCCCGCGCGACGCCTACGTGAGCGACATGCGCTGGTCGCCAGACGGAGCGCGGCTCGCGTTCGTCGCGCACCTGCCGACGGCATCGCAGGTGTGGGTCGCAGACGTGAAGACGGGCACCGCGCGCGCGGTGAGTGACGCGCCCGTGATGGCCACGCTGCTCGGGCGGCCTGGTGGCGGGGGCGGCGAAGCGCCTGACGCGCAGGGCAGCCGCCTGCTCCAGTGGCTGCCGGACGGCTCGCTGCTCACCGCGCTCGTCCCGTCTGCGCGCGGTCCCGAGCCGCTGGAGTCCGCGGTTCCAACGGGACCGATGATCCGGCGCACCCGCGAGAAACCGACGCCGACGTCGACGCTGCCGTTCCTGCTCCGCTCGGATCACGACGCGCAGCTCTTTCGCTACTACACCACGGCGCAGCTCGCGATCGTCGCGCCCGGACGAGCGCCGCGCCTCGTCGGCGCACCGGCCATGTACCTGGACTTCTCGCTCAGCCCGGACGGCCGGCACATCCTCCGCGAGACCATCGACGAGCCCTTCTCCGACATCGTCGGCTTCACGTCGTTCGGACGACGGCTGGAAGTGATCGACATGGAGGGCCGGGTTGTCTCCGAGATCCGCAAGCGCCCGCTTCAGGAAGGACAGCAGCGCGGGCCGGGTGGAGACGATGACCTGCCACGCGATGTGACGTGGCGGCCGGACGGAAAGGGACTGTCAGTGCTGTGGCGCGAGCCTGCCGCGCGAAGCAGCGCCGCGCCAGCCGGTGACAGCGCTCCACGGGATGGACAGCCGTCCGCGGCAGGCGACGCACCGGCACGCGGCGATCGGCTGCTGCTGCTGGAGGCGCCGTTCGACGTCGCGACGACGCAAACGCTGGCGACGACCGAGCATCGCTTCGCGTCGGTGGTGTACGCGCGCGATGGCCGCTTCGCGTTCGCGACAGTGGCACGTCGCAGCACCGGCAACTCGTCGCCCGGCTCAGGCGGCCGCCAGGATCTCGTGGCGTACGACCTCGCGGCCACGCCTGTCGCCTCGTTCGTGCTGAAGGGCAACGTCAACACCGCCGACCCGCTGACGCTGCCGGGTGAGGTGCTGACCACCATGGACGCCAATGGCATCGCGTCGGCGATCGTCTCGTCCGACGACAGCGCCGTGTTCCTGAAAGGCGCCGGTTACACGAAGACGTTCACGCCGCAGCCGTTCGTGGATCGTGTGGCGATCCGCTCGGGCGAGACGACGCGGATCTTCGAAGGCACGACGACCACGTTCGATCAGCCGCTCGTGGCACTGGATCGCGACGTGACGCGCCTCATCGTCTCTCGCGAGGGGCGTTCGACGGTGCCCGACAGCTACCTCTGGACGCACGGTGCCGGTGATCGGGCTGCGACGTTCGAGAACCTGACGCGCAACACGGATCCGTATCCCGACATCACGGGCGCGCAGCGCGTCGATTTCGAGTACACGCGACGCGACGGCACGACCGCGCGCGGCCGGATCTCCCTGCCCGTCGGGTACACGCCTGGCACGCGCGTGCCGGCGGTGTTCTGGACGTATCCGCGTGAGTACGAGGACCAGGCGGCGTACACGCGCGACGCGATCCGCACGCGCAACACCAACGCCTATACGCCCCTGAGTTTCCTGCGCTGGTCGGACATCTGGCTCACGCAGGGCTACGCGCTCGTGGCGCCCGACATCCCGATCCTCGGACGCGACGGGCGCTTCAACGACAACTACCGGCCGAACCTCGAGGACTCGATCTACGCCGCCATCCGCAAGGTGGACGAGCTCGGGTACGTCGACGTCAATCGCATCGGCCATGGCGGTCACAGCTACGGCGCGTTCACGACGGCCAACCTGCTCGCGCACACGCCGTTCTTCAAGGCCGGCATCGCCGGCGACGGCGCCTACAACCGCACGCTCACGCCGATGACGTTCCAGGGCGAGCGCCGCAACATCTGGGACGCGCCGCACACGTACCTGGAGATCTCGCCGTTCTTCTACGTCGATCAGATCTCGGCGCCCCTGCTCATGTACCACGGCGCGCAGGACAACAACTCGGGCACGTTCCTGATCCAGTCCGAACGCATGCTCCAGGCCCTGACAGGCCTCGGCAAGACGGCCGTCCTCTACGTCTACCCCTTCGAATCGCACGCCCCGCGCGCGAAGGAGAACTTCCTCGACCTGTGGGCCCGCTGGCTCGACTGGTTCGACAGGTATGTGAAGGGGCCGGACGGGGAGATCGGCAACCGGCAACCGGCAACCGGTAGGCTCCTGAAGGCAAGGCCGGCTCTCCGAACCAGCGCCCCCCGCGCCCAAGGCATGCGGACGTAGCTGGCTGAGTTTCCCATGACGAACGAACCGATGAGGGAAGATTGTCATGATAAACTTCCCTCGTGGCGCGTATAGTCAGGCGACTCCTGAAGATCTCGCTCCCGCCGCGGGCCTCGGCATTCCTGTGGGGACCGCGACGCGCAGGCAAGAGCTACTGGGTTCGGCAACACCATCCGGACGCCCCGCTCATCGACCTGCTCCAGACGGACGTGTTTGCGGAGTACGCGTCCCGTCCGGCATTGCTGCGTGAGCGTTTCGCCGCCAGCCCCTCGCACCTGGTCGTGATCGACGAGGTTCAGAAGGTACCGGCCCTCCTCGACGAGGTCCACTGGCTCATCGAACACACCTCGTTGTCGTTTCTCCTGACCGGTTCGAGCGCCCGCAAGCTGCGACGCGGCCATGCCAACCTGCTCGCCGGCAGAGCCTGGCGGCGCGTCATGCTCCCGCTGGCGATGCCCGAGGTTGATGATCTCGATCTCGACCGCGTGATGACCAACGGCCTGCTGCCCCCGCACTTCCTCTCGGCGCATCCGCACGAGGACCTGCGCGCCTATGTCAGCGACTACCTGAAGGAGGAGATCGCCGCCGAGGCCTTGACGCAGAACATCCCTGCGTTCGCCGAGTTCCTGCGCGTGGCGGCGCTCACCAGCAGCGAACTGCTGAACTACACCAACGTGGCGCGCGAGACCGGCGTGTCGGCGAAGGTGGTGCGGACGTACTTCGACATCCTCGAGGACACGTATCTCGGCTTTCGTCTGCCACCGTGGCGACGTGCCAGGCAACGGCGCCTCATCGAGACCGACAAGTTCTATCTCTTCGACGTCGGCGTGACGAACTACCTCGCACGCCGACGGCCGCAGCCCGGTAGTTCCGACTTCGGGAAGGCTTTCGAACACTACGTCCTGATGGAACTGCGTGCGTACCAGGCCTATCGCGCGCCGGACATGGAGTTGTCGTACTGGCGCACCGCGTCCGGCTACGAGATCGACGTCATCGTCGGAGATCTCGATCTCGCCATCGAGATCAAGAGCGGCAACCGCGTCCACGACGGCGACCTGCGCGGACTGCGCGCAATCGCCGAGGAACACCGCATCCGCCGACGGATCGTCGTCTGCCTCGAGTCAGCGCCGCGCACGCTCGCCGACGGCATCGAGGTACTGCCGTGGCGACACTTCCTCGAACGGCTCTGGGCAGGCGATCTCGGCGTGTGAAGCGACGCGCCTCTCTATCCCTTGCGCAGGAGCGTCGCCGGATTCAGGCGGACCGCTTGCCGCATCGGCCAGGCCGACGAGCACACCGGCGCCGGCTGTGCGGTGAATGCCCGGACTGGACAGCGGATCACGTATTTCGATCGATGCGTTAAATGTCTAACGAATGTAGCGTGACAATGCTACCGTCGTCGATGTGGGCATCTCGTATTTCCCGCGCCTGATCGACGATCTCCTGGCTCAGCGCCTGCGACACCACTGACGCCCGACAATGCTCGGAATGCGAACTGCCTCGTTGGTTCTGTCTGGCGTCCTGACGATCGCCTGCACGCCTGGCAGGTCACGTGACCCGGAAGACGCACGCGACGCGGTAGAGCGTGTGTCGCTGCAAGCCGCCGACGGACATCAGATCGGCATCATCGCCTCGGCGGCAGCGTGCGGGAACGACGTCTATCTTGGCGACGCGTCCGGCCTCGTCTGGCATCTCGATGTCCGTCGTCACGCCGGTCCACGCACGCCAATGACACTCGACGCGCAGCACGCTCCGCGGTCGGTTGGCGGCGTGGGTGTGGATTGCGAACGGCACGCGCTGTATGTGCTCGACAGCATGACTCGTACCCTCGTCGAGTTCGACTCGCGATCCGGCGTCGCTCGCACGACGTGGCCGATCGGCGTCAACCCGCTCGCATTCACGGCCCCGCCAGCCGGGCCGCTTGCCGTCGTACCCGGTGTCGCGATCGTCCTGCACGGCGTGGCGACCGCCGGGAGCGATCCCGACCGCGCACCATCGACCGACCAGCACTACGCTGGACGCCATGTCGGCCTGATGCTGTCGCCCGCCACCGGTGAGTGGACGACGGCTTTCACACCGTTCGACAACACATGCCGAGGGCGCTGCGCGCAGACGTCAATCAATACGACTGGACACGCCACGGACACGGAGTTCACAGTGACGCTGCCGACGACACCGACGGTCGGTTTCTACGACGATCACTACAGCCTCGTGCGCGTCGTGGATGTCGCGTCGCCTGGTTTTCTGCGAAGCGCGCACGAACCTGTCGCCCCATCCGACACGTCGGGCTCGATACTGTGGGCTCGTACCAACAGCATGATGCGCACAGCCGCTGTCTGCGGCGGCTACCTGGCAAGCATCCACGAGACCACGGATGTACCCGACGATTGGCAGCCTGGCACGACCCTCGTTCAGTGGCGCCAGAAGCTCAACGTCCACGATCTCGACGGCTCATCTCACGTGCTGGATCACGTACTTCCCGGCTACTACGTCGGCCACGATGACGAGCGCGTGATCAGCGTGGACTACGGCCCCGACGGCAGACAACGCTCGGCAGAACGCGTGGACATCGTTCTCACACGGCCACGCCAACTCGTGCAATCGCTTGCGCCGTAGCGTGCGCTGACGCTCGTTCCCCGGGATGTAGGGGCACCCCTTGTGGGTGCCCGATAGCGCCGCGCAGGTCGAGTCAGAGGAGTAAACCACGATGGAGTACACGTTCACGCTGAAGTATCAGTTGGCATCCGACGACAGCGATACGGATGCGCTCGTCGAACGCCTGGGTGAAGCGGGCTGCGACGACGCGCTCGTCGGTATCGGTCAGTCGGGACGTCTCGCGTTGGAGTTCACGCGAGAAGCCCCGGATGCCGGAACTGCCGTGCGCAGCGCATTGGCAGATGTTCGCCGGGCCGCGCCGTCTGCCAGGCTGATCGACAGGACACTCGTGCAATCGCTTACGCCTTGACGTGCACTGGCGCCCGTTCTCCAGGATGTAGGGCACCCGCTTCTCTCCTACCCCTTGCGCAGGAGCGTTGCCGGATTCAGGCGGACCGCTTGTCGCATCGGGATGCAGGCGGCAAGCGCCGCGGCGAGCAGCAGGCCGGCGACGGCGGCCGACAGCGTCAGTGGATCGAGAGGCTCGACACCATGGAGCAGGCCGCGCACCAGGTGGGTCGTGGCCACCGCACCGGCCAGGCCGACGAGCACACCGGCGCCGGCCAGCCGCAGCGACTCGCCGAGGACGAGGCGGCGCACGTGCGCGGCAGTGGCTCCCAGGGCGATGCGGATACCGATCTCACGATCGCGCTGACGGACCGATGCCGCAATGACGGCATAGAGGCCGATCGCGGCGAGCAGTAACGCTGCCGCTCCGAACAGGCCCAACAACAATGCGTTGAATCGCTGCGGCGCGAGCAGGCCGGCACGCGCCTCGTGGAACGGCGTGACGCGCGTGACGTGGATGTCGGCGTTCACCGCACGGATGCGATCGCGTGCTACCGTCGCGACCACGCTCAGGGGCGCCGCGGTGCGTATGGCAAGTACCTCCGCCGAGACGATGAACTGCGCATCAGGAAGATAGAGCGTCGGGTGCGACCGCGTGATGTCGCCGTACCGCACGGTCCCCGCCACGCCGACGACGGTGTACCAGCGGTCGGTCGAATCAGGGCCCCCGATCTTCAGTCGCTTACCGACGGGATCGATCCCGGGCCACACCACCGCGGCGACGTCTTCACTGACGATGGCGACCGGAAGCGTGCCGTCACGATCCGCGTCGGAGAAGGCGCGCCCCCGTGTCAGCGGGATGCCGATGGTCTCGAAGTGTCGCGCGTGAACCGACTCGAGGCTGAGCGCAGGATTGGCGGCGGCCTGGTCCACGCTCTGGCCTTCCGCCGTGAACACGGGCACCCACCATGACGCTCCGCCGGTCAACGGCGGCACGTGCAGTGGCGCGACCGCCGTGACGACCGGCACGGCCTCGAGCCTCGCCACGATGTCATCGAGCAACTGCCTGTGCCGACCGCGGCCCTCCGTGGCGGCACGCGGGAGCACGAGATCGACGAACACGAGACGGTCCGTCGCAAACCCTGTGTCGACGGTCTGCAGATACAGCATGGTGCGCGCCAGCAGCCCCGCAACTGCCACGACCATGACGGCCAGTGCGACCTGCGCCACCACGAGTGCTCGTCGTCCATGACGAGTGGCCGGACCACTCAGACTGCGCCCGCCGCTACTCAGTTGCGAGACGAGATCGAGGCGTACGGACGACAGCGCAGGCGTCAGCGACGCGAGCATGGCGGTGACGAGCGCGAGCAGCGTCGTGAACAGCACGACGCTCGGGTCGAACCGCACCGACTCGACGCGCGGCAACATCGAAGGCAGCCACGCAGCAAGCCCCCGCAGGCTCCACCACGCAACAGCCAGCCCGACTCCGGCAGCACCACCGGTGAGGACGAGGCTCTCGGCAAATACCTGGCGCACGATGGCGCTGCGCCGGGCGCCAAGTGCCGCACGCACCGCCACCTCCGCGCGACGTGCCTCGCCGCGCATCAGCAGGAGGTTGGCGACGTTGGCCGTCGCGATGAGGAGCACAAGGCCCGCCGCTGCCAGCAATGCCAGCAGCACGGGACGCACGTTGCCCACGACGCGCTCGGCCAGGGGGCGCACGACCGGCGTCAAACCGCGCGTCTCGGCTGGCGGCGCGTCGGCCTCGTAGTGGCGTATCAACGCCGCCAGTTCGCTTGTCGCCTGTTCGATCGTGACGCCGGGCTGCAGCCGCGCCACGAGATCGACCTCGCGACGAGCCGCATCACCGAACGCTCCCCTGGTCGAGAACGATCGCGTCGTTCGCCACACCTCGACACCAGCGGGGAAATCCAGCTCCCGCGGCATCACGCCGACGATGGTGAAGGGCGACTCGTCGAGCGTAATCTGGCGGCCGATGACATCCGGTGCGCCGCCGTAGTGCCGCTGCCACACGCCGTGACTCAGCACCAGCACGCGCTCCGCGCCCTCCACATCGTCGTCGGCATCGAGCGTCCGGCCGATGAGCGGGCGCACGCCGAGCACGTCGAAGAATCGACCCGTGACTGGTGCGGCCATGACGTGCACCGGCTCGCCACGAACCACGATGGTCGATTGCGACGTACCGTGTGACGACACGCCTGCGACGGTAAGAAGCAGACCGCTGTCTCGTGCAACTCGCTCGACATCGACATCGCCGAAGGAGTAATGGGCAAGGTCGGGTTTGCGCAGTTCCTTCCACGCGACGATGAGACGGTCCTGGTCGTGCACCGGAAGCGGTCGAAGGAGCACACCATGAACCAGCGCAAACATCACGGTGGTCCCGGCGATACCGATCGCCAGCGTGGCGATGGCTGCGGCCGCAAACGCAGGCGCGCGCCACAGGTTTCGTGACGCGAGACGCAGATCACGACCGAAGTCTTCCACAACCCGCCGCCAGAACATGTCGAGGTATCTCCGCCCGGATCCTACCGCCAGATGCCCACTTCCTCCGCCGTAGCCCGGTGGGCGGGCCGGGCAAGCCCGGCCCCTACGCTCCCTTGTCCTACAATTGCCCATGCCCAGCCTGCTCATCCGTTACCGCCCGTTCGCGGCTGCCGGTCTGATCCTCACGCTGCCGGCCGCCTCGTCTCTTGCGCAACCCGCGGCGTCCGCGGCGCCGCGACCGATCGCCGTGGCCGACGTCGACAGGATCGTGTCGGTGCGCGATCCGCAGCGCTCGCCCGATGGACAGTGGGTGACCTACACCCTTGCCACCGTCGACGTCGCCAAGGACAAGACCGACACCGACGTCTGGATGGTGAAGTGGGACGGCAGCGAGCGCATCCGCCTGACGTCGACGCCGGAGGCCGAGACGTCGGCGCGCTGGAGCCCCGACGGCAAGTGGATCTCCTTCCTGCGGCAGGACGACAAGAAGAAGACACAGGTGTGGACGCTGAGCCGTCTCGGTGGCGAAGCGCAGGTGCTCACCGCGCATCCCGGCGGCGTGTCCGACTACGCCTGGTCGCCCGACAGCACGCGGCTCCTCATCACCGCACGCGACGTGGACCCGGCCGCCGAAGACGACAAACCCGACAAGGCGCCCAGGCCGATCGAGATCGAGACGTTCAAGTTCAAGCGCGACGGCGTGGGATACGTTGACGGACGGTTACGTACGCACCTGCATCTCTTCGACGTCGCGACGCGTACGACCACGCCGCTGACGTCAGGTGCCTACGACGACAGCGGCGCGACATGGTCGCCGGACGGCGCGCTCGTCGCCTTCCTGAGCGCACGATCCGACAATCGCGAGAAGTCCACGGTGCGCGAGGTGTACGTGATCGAACCGCGCGCCGGTGCCACGCCGCGCCAGGTCAGCACGACGGCCACGCGCCACGGCGAGCCACTCGCTTTCAGCCCCGACAGCCGGCGCCTGCTCTTCATGCAGGGCAGCGACGTCCGCTACGACGCGTACGAGCAGTACCGCATCGCCGTGGTCCCGGTGACAGGCGGCACACCCACGTTCCTCGCCGACACGCTCGACAGGCCGGTGAGCGACGCCACGTGGTCGCGCGACGGCTCGCTCGTGACGTTCGTCGTGAGCGACGACCGCGCGCAGCACGTCGCATCCGTGCCTTCCAGTGGCGGTGCCGTCACTCGCATCACATCAGGCGATCGCGTCGTTCGTGGCATCGCCGATAGCCGCGCCGACGATGGGTTCGCGGTCCTCGTGAGCACACCAACGCAGCCAGACGAGGTGTACGCGCTCGACAACGGTGCACTCCGCAAGCTCACGGGACACAACGACTGGATGGCGAAGGAACTGACACTGGGCACGCTGAGGGCCGTCGAGTTCACCAACAAGGACGGCCTCCGCATCGGCGGATTGCTGACGCTTCCGCCGGGGACGACGACCGCCTCGAAACTGCCGCTCGTGCTGCACATCCACGGCGGCCCGAACGGACAGGACAGCTACGGCTTCATGTTCGACCGCGAATGGATCGCCGCCAACGGCTATGCCGTCCTGCAGGTGAACTATCGCGGCAGCAACGGGCGCGGCCAGGCGTTCCAGACCGCGATCTACGGCGACTGGGGCAACAAGGAAGTCGTGGACCTGCTGGCCGGCGTGGACTGGGCCATTGCGTCTGGCATCGCCGATCCCGCTCGACTCGGCATCGGCGGCTGGAGCTACGGCGGCATCCTGACCAACTACACCATCGCGACGGACCCACGCTTCAAGGGCGCCGTCAGCGGTGCCGGAAGCTCGCTGCAGCTCACCATGTACGGCACCGACCAGTACATCGTCCAGTACGAGACGGAGATGGGCCAGCCGTGGAAGACGATGGATCGGTGGATGAAGGTGTCGTACCCGTTCTTCAACATCGAGCGGATCAAGACGCCGACCTTGTTCATGACCGGCGAGAAGGACTTCAACGTGCCGGCGATCGGCAGCGAGCAGATGTATCAGGGGCTCAGGTCCGTCGGCACGACGACGCGCCTCATCGTCTATCCCGGCCAGTATCACGGCATCACGCGACCGAGCTATCGCCGGCACCGGCTCGAACAATGGGTGGCGTGGTTCGACACGTACGTGAAGGGCACGCCGCGCACGCAGACGCCGGCGACGGGCACGGCCACGGCGACTCCCGCGCGGTAGCGTGCTTCGCGAGCAGCAGTTCGCCGCGAGACGGCAGGACGCGTGGGCGTGGTGGGACGGGTGGGTCGCCGCCCGGCGTGCCGGCATCGCGACGCCCGACGAGGGCGAGGACATCGCGGTCCGCTTCCGCCGGTTGTGCCACGACCTGGCGCTGGCGCAGGATCGCGACTACTCGCTCGCGCTGGTCACCGCGCTCCAGGCGCGCGTGCTCGGCGCGCATCGCGAGATCTACGGTGTCGCCGGGCGGCCGTCGGTGTCGTGGCTGTCGTTCATCACGCGCGACCTGCCGCGACACGTGCGCCGCGAAGCGCGGCTCGTGCTGGCGTCGGCCATCCTGCTGCTCGGTCCGTTCCTCCTGCTCACGGCGATCGTCATCGTCGTGCCGTCGGTGGCCGATCTCCTGATCGGACCGGGCACACGCGCGTCGCTCGAACAGATGTATCCCGCACACGGATCGTCGCGTGCGCGTGGCGCCGCAGTCGACTGGCAGATGTACGGCTTCTACATCGCCAACAACGTCCGCATCGACTTCCAGTGCTTCGCGGGCGGCATCCTCTTCGGCGCGGGCAGCGTGTTCTTCCTCGTCCTGAACGGCCTGATCATCGGCGCGTCGGCGGGCTACGTCACCGCGACGGGCGGCGGCGTGCCGTTCTGGTCGTTCGTGGCCGGACACAGCGCGTTCGAACTGATCGGTGCCGTGCTCTCGGGCGCGGCCGGCCTCATGCTCGGACGCGGCCTGCTGTCGCCGGGCGCCTGGCCTCGACGACACGCGCTCACGCTCGAAGCCCGGCGCGCCGTGCCGTTGCTGCTCGGTGCCGCGCTGCTGACGGCACTCGCCGCCGTCATCGAGGCATTCTGGTCGCCGAGCGCGAGCGTGCCGCCTGACATGAAATACGCCGTCGGGCTCGCGCTGTGGCTGCTGACGGTGCTGTACTTCATACGCGTAGGACGCGATGCGGACTGACGACATCGCCGTCGACCTGCGTCCGCGCAACGACTTCGAGGCCGTCGACCTCGGCATCGCGCTCGGACGCGCATGGTCGGCGCAGTTCGTGCCCGCGTGGCTCTTCGCCTACGCACTTCCGGCGTTCGCGATCGTCGCCCTCGCGCCACGGCCGTTCCTCGGCGTGGCGTGCGCGTGGCTGCTCAGGCCGTGGGCCGAGCGCGCGATCCTCATCGTGATGGCCCGGCGCTTCTTCGATCACCCGATCACGGTTCGGCAGGCGCTTGTCGACACGCTCCGCGCACCCGCGCACTTCGGGCCGTGGCTCGCGAGCGTCACATGGCGACGCCTGAGTCCCGTGCGCACCGCGTGGCTGGCCGTCTGGGAGCTCGAAGGACTACGCGGGCAGGCCGCTCGCGCCCGCATGCACGTCCTCACGGCGCGCGGATACGGCACCTGCGTGGCGGCCGCCGTCCTCGGGCTCGCAGCAACGGTCCTCACGATGCTTGCGCTCGTCGGCCTCGCACTCGCCCTGGTGCCCGATCCGATGGGTGAACGGATGACGGCGTGGCTCGATGGCGACGTCCCGCTGCTCACGACGCAGGGACGGACGTGGGCCCTGCTCCTCATCGCGAGCGACGCACTGTGCGCGCCGTGGGTCACGGCAGCGCAGTTCGGGTGGTATGTCAGCCGTCGCACCGACCTCGAAGCGTGGGACATCGAGATCGTCTTCCGTGCGCTTGCACGCCGCGTGGCCGCGCCGTTGGTCCTCGCGATCGCACTGCTCTTCCCCGCGCCCGTGGTGCGGGCACAGGAATCCGTCGAACTGCCAGATGCGATCGATGCGGAAGTCGAAGCTGACATATCAGACGAGGAGTTCGATCCGGCCGAGGCGATCGCCACGATTCTGGAGGCCCCCGAGTTCGGACGCAACGAGACGGTGCAGCAGTGGCAACTGCGCCGCACGCCGCAAGTACCGGATGCCAGGCCTCCGGCGTGGCTCGACGCGCTCTTCGATCGCCTCGCCGCGCTCGGTACGCTGTCGCGCGGCGCCACGTGGGCCTTCCTCGCGTTCGTCGTGGCGGCGATCGTCCGCCTCGTGTGGCGACGCGGACGCTGGCGCACGGCCGGAACTGCCGCCAGCCCTGTAGAGACCGAGTTCGAATTCGCGGCGACACCTGGTACCGACGAGGACGTCGTCGCGCGCGCACGTCAGGCCATCGACGAGGGTCGCGTGCGCGACGCGATGGGGCATCTCTACCGCGGCGTGGTGCGGTTCGCCGTGCGGCGCGGACTGTACGACGCGCGCCCCGGCGACACGGAAGGCGACTGCCTGCGGCAGGTTCGCGGCAGGCTCGATCCCGATGCCGAGCGCGCGGTGCGCGACGTGGTCCGCGCGTGGCAGGGCGCGGCCTATGCCCGTCGCGAGCCGTCCGTCGAACGCGCGCGCGCCATGTGCGACGCATACGGCTCTCATCTCGTGGACGGCCCGGCATGAAGCGACGCGTCATTGCCGGCATCCTCGTCGCCCTCGCGGTCGCGGGCGGCATCGCCACCGCACGACGTCTCTTCGAGCGCGTGCCGGTGACGATCCGTCGCGGGGCATCGGCCGAAGTCCGCAAGCAGCCGCGCCTCGCGTTCGAGCGCCTGCTCGACGCCGGTCTCTTCACCGCGGACATCGTCGATGTGGGAGTTGCCGCCGTCGGAGAGTACCCGCTCGGTGCCACGCTGATGCTCACGGAGCGCGACCTCGCGCTGACGCGCGCAACGGAAGACGCACTGCTTTTCTGGGTCAGGATAGGAGGCACACTGGTCCTCGAGCCCTCGTACGGTGCGCTTTCGCAGCGCCTTGGCGTGCGCGAACCGGATCGCCGCGCCGTGTCGTTCACCACCGACGGGACGTACATCGAACCACCGACCACTGTCACCATCCAGGATCCGCAGCACGAGACGCCGTTCACGATCGAGACGCCCTCGGGCTTCCTCCTCTCCACGCCACCGCTGTGGAGCAGCGGCGACGGACACGGCGGCCTGGCGATCGCCTACGTACCGCACGGCGAGGGCGTCGTCATCCTCGTCGCCGGCCTCTCGACGATGTGGCACAACGAGGCCATCGGGCGGCACGAACACGCAGCCCTGCTCTGGCATCTCGCCACGCGCGAGACGCTCGACGGCCTCGTGCTGCTGGCCGACACCGCCGTGCCCGAGCTCGAATGGCAGGCCGTGGCGCGCACCGGCTGGCCGGTCGTGACGGCCGCCTGCGTACTTGCAGTGCTCGCCTTGTGGCGTGTGCTGCCGCGTCCCGGACTGGTGTTCGCCCCGCCGGCGCCGGAACGACGCGAACTGGGCGCGCACCTCGACGCCCTGGCGCGCTTCCAGGTGCGGGATGCGCGGTTCTCCGCGCTGACAGTACCCGCGCAGCGCGCTGTCGCACAGCACCTGCGACGGCGGCCCTGGGATACACGTCCCGGCGACAACGCGGCGATCGCGGCCACACCCGCGACACCCGTGGACTTCCTCGATACGATTCAGCGACTCCGCCACATCTGGCGTCGCCTCCATCGCATATGACCGCTCTGACCTCCTCCGACGCTTCCGCCGCCATCCTCCGGGTCCGCGCTCATCTGCAGCGCGTGATCGTCGGGCAGGATCAGGCGATCGACGAAGTGCTCGCGGCACTCCTCTGCGACGGACACGTGCTCATCGAGGGTGTGCCCGGTCTCGGCAAGACGCTGCTGGCGCGTGCACTGGGTCGCGCCATCGACGGTCGCGTCACACGCATCCAGTTCACGCCAGACCTGATGCCCGCCGATATCGTCGGTCACGCCGTGCTGGAGCCCGGTACGCAGCGCGTCGTGACGCGCGAGGGCCCCGTCTTTGCCAACATCGTCGTCACCGACGAGATCAACAGGGCCCCGGCCAAGACGCAGGCCGCGCTGCTCGAAGCGATGCAGGAGCGGCAGGTGACGCTCGAAGGGGTGTCGCGCCCGCTGCCGCGCCCGTTCCTCGTCATCGCCACGCAGAACCCGATCGAACACGAGGGCACGTATCCCCTGCCTGACGCACAACTCGATCGCTTCCTGTTCCGCATCCGCATGGGGTATCCATCGCAGGCCGACGAAGAAGCGCTGACGCGCGCGGTGACGGAAGGGCGCACCGGCGCCGACCTCGACGTGACGTCGCTGCCGCCCGTGCTCACGCCCGACGACGTGGCGGCCCTGCAGGCGGAAACGGCGAATGTCCTCGTGGAAGACCGCGTGCTCGCCTACGCGGTTGCCGTGGCACGCGCCACACGTGAGGCTCCGGGCGTGATGGCGGGCGCAAGTCCCCGCGCGAGCATCGGACTCGTGCGCGCGGCGCGGGCGCTCGCCATCCTCGACGATCGCGACTTCGCCACGCCTGACGATGTGAAGCGCGCGGCGCCGGCGGTACTCCGTCATCGCGTCACGCTGTCTGCCGACGCGGAACTCGACGGCCAGGACGTCGACACCGTTGTCGAAGGCGTGCTCGCGCAGGTGCCCGCGCCGCGAGACTGACATGCTGCTGCCCGCGCCTCCCGCTCTGGCCGTTGTCACCGGCTGCCTCGCCGCCGGCGTCGCGGCGAGCGTGTGGCCGTCGCTGCAGCCGGCGTGGCTCGCGATGGGCGGCATGGCGGCGGTGGCCGGCGGCATCGACGCATGGCGCCTGCGCGAGCGCGCACGCAACGTCACCGCCTCTCGCGTGTTGCCCGCGATTCTGCCCGTAGGGCGACGGCATGGGTACCACGTACGACTGACAGGACCGCGCGACATGCGTGTCGCCGTGGTCGATCAGTTGCCGCTCGGGCGCGCCGAGTCGCAACCGCCGATCGCGGTACACGTGCCTGCCGGTGCACGCGGCGCACGCGTGCCTCTGGTGGTCGAACCGTCCGTGCGCGGACGCTACTCCGCCGGCGCCATCGTCACGCGGCTGCGATCGCCGTGGCGACTCTGGGACTGGCAGTCGCTGCACAGGCAGGACGGCGCCGTGCGCGTGTTCCCCGACTTCAGCCAGGCCGGCGGCGGGTCCGTAGAGGCCGTGGACCTGCGCGTGCCGCCAGCCGGTGCGCGCCTGGCACCGCGACGTGGGCACGGCCTCGAGTTCAAGGAGCTGCGCGACTATCGCGAAGGCGATGCCTTGCGGCTCGTCGACTGGAAGGCCACCGCGCGGCGCGGACGTCCGATCACGCGCGAGTACGAGGATCAGCGCGACCAGCAGATCCTGCTCGTGCTCGACTGCGGTCTTCGCCTGCGCACGCGCGACGGCACGCTCTCGCACTTCGACCATGCGTTGAACGCCGCGCTGCGTCTCGCGGCCGTGGCGCTGGCGCAGGGCGACGCTGTCGGCTGCGCGACGATCGCGCACGACCACGCGCGCCTGCTGCCGCCGCGCAAGTCGCGCGCCACGCTGCAGCGGCTCGTGCAGGGGTTGTACGACCTGCAGCCCGGCCACCGCGTGCCTGACTATCTCGCCGACGCGCGCGCGCTGCACGATCGCCTGCGACGACACAGCCTCATCGTGCTGCTGACGGCACTGCGCGACGAGGACGAGGAGCAGTTGATCGCGGCCACCCGTCTGCTGCGGCGCCGGCATCGCGTCACCGTGGCCAGCCTGCGCGAACAGGTCGTCGACGAGCGGCTGCGCGCCGGCGTGGTGTCGCTGGACGATGCCGCGCGATGGACAACAGCCATCGAGTACGCTCAGGTGCGCGAGGCCCTCATCGGCCGGCTGCGACAGCGAGGAGTCGACGTGCTCGACGTCCCGCCGTCGCACCTGGCCGTGGCACTGTCGAACCACTACTGGCGCCTGAAGCGCGCCGGGAGCCTTTGATATGACCATGGACAACCCGTTCCGTCCTCCCGATGCCGTCCTCGGCACGTCGCCGAGCTTCGGCGCGCCAGGCACACTCATCGCGGAGGGGCGTACACTGCCCGCCGCGCACGGCTGGCAGTGGGTGCGCGGCAGCGTGAGCACGATCGCGCGGGCGCCGCTGCAGTGGGTCGGCATCGCCCTGCTGTTCGTGGGGCTGACGATCGCCATCAGCCTGGTGCCGATCGTCAGCCTGTTCTCCAGCGTCATGATGCCGATCCTGATCGGCGGCCTGATGATGGGATGCCGCGCCGACGAACTGGGCCGCCAGATCGCGGTCCGCGACCTGTTCGGGGCCTGCCAGGCACCGCACCTGCAGCCGCTCGCCATGGTGGGTGTGCTCTACCTGGCGGCGTCAATCCTGCTCATCATGTGCATCGGCATCGTCGCAGCCATCGGCATCGGCGTGGCGGCGGTGGTCGGCGGCGCGGAGGCGATCGAATCGCAGCCGCTGCTGCTTGCCGCCGGCATCGCCATCGCCGTGCTGCTCGTTGTCGGCGTGTCCGTGGCGCTGTCGATGACGATCTGGTTCGCGCCGGCGCTCGTCGTATTGCACGGACTCCAGCCGATGGACGCGATGCGCACGAGTCTGCGAGGCGCGCTGCGCAACATGCTGCCGTTTCTCGTCTACGGTCTCGCCGTGCTGGGCATCGCACTCGCGACCGCCTGCGTCGCCGGCGGGTTCATGATGATCGCCGGCATGGCGCTGGGATCCTCGGAGTTCGGGATTCCCGCGGCGGCCATCGGGGCAGCCGTGACTGGCGCGCTGGTGATGGTGCTGATGATCCCCACGTACTGGGCCGCGATGTATGTCAGCTATCGCGACGTCTTCATCGGCTGATCGCTCTGCCGCCTCCGACGGTCGCGTTGCGCGCATCGACACGATGCGTGCCGTCGAGACGCCCGAAGGGTGCGTCCTGTACCTGCGCACCGCGGGGCCCGTTGCACGCGCGCGGGCGTGGATCGTGGATTTCGGGATCCGCGTCGTGATCTACATGGGCGTGGGATCCGTGCTGCCGATACTCGGGCCCGCGGGTGTCGGCCTGTTCCTGGTGTTCGCGTTCCTGCTCGAGTGGGGATACCCGATCGCTTTCGAAGTCTGGCGCGATGGACAGACGCCGGGCAAGCGGCTCTGCGGTCTCACCGTCGTGCACGACGATGGGACGCCGGTGGGCGCCAGCGCGTCCATCGTGCGCAACATGCTGCGCGCCGTCGATTTCCTGCCCGTGGGCTATCTCGTTGCCGTCGTCAGCATGATCGTCGCGGGTGACGGACGCCGGCTCGGCGACGTCGCGGCCGGCACGCTCGTCGTACACGTGGATGCCGCGCAGCCGTCGACACCCACGTGGGCCGATCGCGCGAGCGAAGCGCCACGCGTGCCGCTGACCGCGCGCGAGCGCCGCGCTGTCGTCGACTTCGCGGCGCGCCTGCCCACGCTCTCGCCCAGCCGCGCCGAAGAACTGGCGAGGGTCGCCGCGCCCCTCGTCGCCGACACCGCGGGAGTCGACGCCACCACCCGCCTCGTCCGCACCGCCAACGCGATCCTCGGCGTCACGACGGAAGGGTAGAAACCCTACTCAGACATTGCGGCACGGCGGGTGGCGGGTTCTATCACCAGCGAGGCGACGGCGAGACAGACGGAGAGGCCGGCGGCGCAGACCGATGGCACGAGGGTGAGGTCGGCGGCGGCAAGCGCCATCCCCGCGACGAGCAGCGCGTACAGCACGTCGACGCCGGTCAACAGCGGCCACAACCTGACGCGTGCGTCGGCGATGTGACGCGGGTACTGGCGCGCGCTGAACCACAGGTGCAGACGCACGGACGTGGCAACAGCCGCCAGGCAGATGAGCGCGATGTGTGCCCACGCGCGCCAGGGCCTCGGAACCGCCGCAGCCACGAGCCAGCCAGGCCACAGCATGGCGATATACAACGCCGCCGTCGCCGCATGGTGCACGCCCAGCCATCGGCTCGACCATGAGGCGCGCTCGCTCTCGACAACGGGCGTGGACTCATCGCGCAGCGCCGCGTCAAGTGCGTCGGCGATGGCATGCATCGATGGAAACCGATCCTCTGGCTGTCGCGACAGGCATCGATGCACGAGGGCAATCTGCGCGGCCGTCAGCTGCGGCGCGCGCAAGGGAGCCGGCGCATCGCGCAGCATCCGCGCCCACACGCTCGCGATCGGCCCGTCGCCGAACGGCACACGCGCTGACGCGGCCTCGTACAGCAGCACGCCATACGAGAACTGGTCCGACAGCGGTGTCGCGTCTCCGCCGTCGAGCTGCTCCGGTGCCTGCGCGAGCGGCGTCCCGGCCTGCCCGACGAGCGTCAGACGCGCCGATGCGTCAGCATCCGCCAACGCAATGCCGAAGTCGACCAACCGGATGCCGTCCTCGCCGAGCACCACGTTGCCCGTCTTCACGTCGCGATGGACGACGTGCGCGGCGTGCGCGGCCGCCAGTGCCTCGGCGAGATCGCACGCCGCGGCATGCCACCGCTCGCGCGACAGCGGCCCCTGCGCCGCGATCACCTCGGCAAGCGACGGACCTTCCACGTACTCGGCGACGATCACCAGCAGGTCGTCCACCTCTTCCAGCGCGTGTACGGACACGATGTGCGGGTGACGAAGACCCGCCGCGATGCGCGCCTCGCGTTGGAGTCGCTCGCGTGCCTGCGCGTCGCGCGTGAGCGCGGCAGGCAGGACCTTCAACGTGACGCGGCGCCCGAGTCGCGTGTCCACGGCGATGTACACCACACCCATGCCGCCGCGCGCGAGCAGCCGTTCGACGCGATAGTGTCCGATCGCATCGCCAGGGGCGAACGCGTGCCCACCTGCCGCGTCGAGCAGGTCGACAGGCTGGATCACGGCACCACGCTCGAGGAAGTCATCCTCACGATCGTCGGACAACAGCGCGAGCACCTCCGCCCGCACGACGTCATCGTCAGGACACGACGTCTCGACGAATGCAACGCGCGCGTCTGGCGGCAGTTCGCGTGCCTCACCGAACAAGGCCGTCACGCGCGCCCACTGCGCCGGCGTCATGGACGTGCCTCGGACTGGAGGCGGCGGCGAAGCCACGCGCGGGCGAGCGCCCAGTCGCGCTTGGCTGTCGCAGGCGCGATAGCCAGTTCAGCCGCCACCTCGTCGATCGTGAGTCCGCCGAAGTAGCGCAGTTCAACGAGCCTCGCTTGACGTGGCGCACGCGCGGCGAGCACCTGCAACGCCTCGTCGAGGGCCTCCACGTCGGGGTCGCCCGCCGTCGAGGCCTCGATGCCGGTGAGTGTCACGCGCAGGCGATCACCGCCGCGCTTGAGCGCCCCGCGAGCGCGCGCCTCTTCGACGAGGATGTGCCGCATGGCGTTGGCCGCCATGGCGCAGAAGTGCGCGCGGTTGGCCCACGACGCGTTCGCGTCGCGCAGCAGGCGCACGTAGGCCTCGTGGACGAGCGCCGTCGGCTGGAGCGTGATCCCCTGCCGCTCGCCACGCACGTAGTGCCCCGCGAGCCGCCGCAGTTCCTCGTACACCTCCGGCCACACGGCATCGAGCGCCTCCTGCCCCCGCCCCATCGCCCCCGCGTCGCCCGTCCCGCCCATCGGACGCATTGTGCACCGACGAACGGGCTTCCGCCTTCGCGCCATGCGCTACGGCGGACCGTTCGCTCCATCCCCGGAGATCGCATTCGCACCATCCGTGGATCGCGTTCGCACCATCCCCTATTTCTCGAATGGAGGCCAGGGGTTTCAACCCCTGGCGAACGTCGCGTGATGGTAGGGCCGGCTCTCCGAGCCCGGCCGAACGGCCTGATCCCTCACAATGTCACCCGATGCAGGAGTCGCCGACGCTCGACGAACTCGGGTGGGATGCCGCGTGGGCCGACACATGGGCGGTGGGCCGGCACGCGGCGACGGAGGTGCCGGCGCGCGTGGTGCTCGAACACCAGCACATCTACCGCGTCCACACAGGCAGCGCGGAACATCTCGCTCGCGTGACGGGACGCGTGCGTCACAAGCTCGGCTCGCGTGAAGCATTCCCCGCCGTCGGCGACTGGGTCGCGCTCGCGCCGGCGGCACCCACCGAAGACATGGGCCGCATCGTCGACGTGCTGCCCCGGCGAGGCAGGTTCGTGCGCCGCGCGGCAGGCACCGTCGCCGAGGCACAGGTCGTGGCCGCCAACGTCGACGTCGTGTTCCTCGTGAGCGGACTCGATCACGACTTCAACGTCCGCCGCATCGAGCGCTATCTCCTCGCCGCGCTCGAAGGCGGTGCGAGTCCCGTCGTGGTGCTCAACAAGGCCGACCTCGATCGCAACATCGACGAGGTGCGTGAAGCGCTGGGCCCCGTGGCCGGGCAGGTGCCTGTCGCACTCGTGAGCGCCAGGACAGGACAGGGTCTCGATGCGCTCCGCGCGCACATCGGCGTCGGGCGCACCGCGGCGTTTCTCGGTTCGTCAGGCGTGGGCAAGTCGACGCTGATCAACAGGCTGATCGGTCGCGACGTGCAGCGCACCGCCGACGTGCGCGAGAGCGACAGCAAGGGGCGCCACACGACGACGCATCGCGAGCTCGTGGTCCTGCCTGGCGGGGGTCTGCTCATCGACACGCCGGGCATGCGCGAACTGCAGTTGTGGGACGTCTCGAGCGGACTCGACGAGGCGTTCGACGATGTGACGGCGATCGGCGTGGACTGCCGCTTCCGCGACTGCACGCACGACACGGAACCGCATTGCGCGGTGAAGGCCGCCGTCGACGAGGGCCGGCTGTCTGCGGAGCGCCTGGCGAACTATCAACGCCTCCGACGCGAAGTGTCCGCCCGTCCCGTTGACGAGGCAGACATCAAGGCCGCTGCCGAACGCCGGCGCGAAGGGCGCATCGCGTCGAAAGCGCTGAAGAAGCTCTACGCGAGGCAGGACCGGGGCTGAGTGCTCAGTGCACCCCATGGCCGAGTTGCAGGCTCTCCGGGCCAGTGCCAAGGCGGCGGAGGGCCTGGTTCCACATCTCGTCGGCGGGCGTCTCGAAGATGAGCGCGGGATCGACGTCGACGGTGAGCCACGCCGACGCGGCCATTTCCTCATCCAGCTGCCCCGGTCCCCAGCCGGCGTAGCCCGTCAGCACGCGCGCGCGATCGGGCGTGGCCTGGATCACGCGACGCAGCAGTTCGATCGAGGTCGACAGGTACAGGCCCGGCGCAACCTCCGTCTCCGCGTCCTCGTCGAGCGACTCTCCGAGCAGGATCCATCCACGCTGCGGCTCGACAGGACCGCCGGTCCAGAGGAGCGGTCCGTGGTTCTCGGCCAGCGGCGGATCGAACACCACCGCCTCGGCCGCCGCCATCGTCGTCGGGCGATTCAGCACGAGCCCGAACGCGCCGTCGGCCGTGTGGTCGCACAGCAGCACCACGGTCTTCTCGAAGTTCTCGTCGAGCATCTGCGGCATGGACAGCAACAACGCGGGCGCCAGGGACATCCCAGCATCATAAACGGCTGTTCAAGACATGCCCGAGATCCTGTTTCGCGCCCAGGCGATGTGTTCGATGACGATGGGATGGGCGAACGAGGGGTCGACGGCGGGGTCGCGCGGTTCGTGCAGGGCGGCGCGTGCGTCGGGGTCGGTGCTCGCGGCGATGGCGAGCGCGATGTTGCGGCGGAGGCGCCACACCTTGGTGCGGTACATCGGACTGTGGCGAATCGACGCCTGCAGCTCATCGTCTGACGCACGCCACACCTGTCCGAGCGTGGCCTGACGCCAGAGCGGACGCGCAACCCACACGGGATCGTCCGTCGTCGGTGCGCCGTTGTTCCACGGGCAGACGTCCTGGCACAGATCGCAGCCGTAGATCTGCGCGCCCACACGATCGCGCCACGCGGGGTCGATGCCCGCGTGCGACTCGATCGTCACGTACGAGAGGCAGCGCGTCCCGTCGACGACGTACGGCTGCACGATGGCGCCCGTCGGACAGACGTCGATGCAACGGGTACACGTGCCGCAGCGATCGGGCACGGTCGTGCCCGCCGGCAGATCGAGCGTCGTGAGAATCACCGACAGGAACAGCCACGACCCGAGCTGCTGGCTGATGAGGCACGTATGCTTGCCGATCCAGCCGAGTCCGGCCGCCGCGGCAAGGGCCTTCTCCTGCACAGGCCCGGTATCGACGTACCCCACCGCCTCGAAGCGCGCGCCCGCATGCTCCTTGAGCCAGCCGATGAGCAAGTGCTGCCGTCGCGCGATGACCTCGTGGTAGTCCTCGCCCCATGCGTATCGCGCGATGCGCGCCGCATCAGGCGACGTGCGCGAGACCGACAGCGGTTCGTCGGTGTGGTACAGCACACCCGTGACGATGGCGGAGCGCGCGCCGGGCAGGACACGCGCTGGATCCATCCGCGCGTCGGCCGACCGCGTCACGTAGTGCAGATCGCCCGCATAGCCCTGCGCGATCCAGTCGCGCAGGTAGTCGAGCCGCGCCACGCGGTCGACGGCCGCCACCCCGCACAGGTCGAACCCGAGCGTCAGCGCATGATCGCGAAGCGCATCAGTGGAGAGCATCAGATCCGGGCACCGGGCACCGGGCGACCGGGCACCGGAACGATCGGCAACGGCAAACGGCAACCGTGCCGCTGCCGGACCACGGTGTAGGGGCCGGACTTGTCCGGCCCGTCCGCCCGCCGTCGCTGAACGGGCCGGGCAAGCCCGGCCCCTAGGTTGAGGGCGATGTCACGTGCGGGCGACGAGCTGGCGGACGACGTACGGGAGGATGCCGCCGTGGCGGTAGGCGGTCAGCTCCTCCGGCGTGTCGATGCGCACGCGGACGGTGAAGGTCTTGACCGTACCGTCGTCGGCAGTGGCCACGACGCTCAGCTCGCCGCGCGGAGCCAGCGATTCGAGCGCGATGTCGAACACTTCGCGGCCCGTGAGGCCGAGGCTCGCCGCGCTCTCGCCGTCCTTGAACTGGAGCGGCAGCACACCCATGTTCACGAGGTTGCTGCGGTGGATGCGCTCGAAGCTCTCCGTGATCACGGCGCGCACGCCGAGCAGGCGCGTCCCCTTCGCCGCCCAGTCGCGCGAAGAGCCCGACCCGTACTCCTTGCCCGCGATCACCACCAGGGGCACGCCGGCCTCCTGGTACTTCATCGCGGCGTCGAAGATGCTCATCTGCTCGTCGCCGGGCAGGTAGAGCGTCACGCCACCTTCGGTGCCGGGTGCCACCTGATTGCGCAGGCGGATGTTGGCGAACGTGCCGCGCATCATCACGTCGTGGTGGCCGCGACGCGCGCCGTACTGGTTGAAGTCGCGCGGCTGCACGCCGTGTTCGATCAGATACCGGCCGGCGGGGCTGTCGGCCTTGATCGCGCCCGCGGGCGAGATGTGGTCGGTGGTCACGCTGTCGCCGAGCAGGGCGAGCACGCGCGCGCCCGTGACGTCGGCGACAGGCGCGGGTTCGAGCGTCATGCCGTCGAAGTACGGCGGATTGGCGATGTAGGTCGAGTCGGCGCGCCATGCGAAGCGATCGCCCTCGGGCGCCGGCAGCTTCTGCCAGCGCTCGTCGCCCTTGAACACATCCGCGTACCGGCGGCGGTACATATCCGACTGCACCGCCGACAGCATCGTCTGCTGGACTTCCTGCTGCGTCGGCCAGATGTCCTTCAGGTAGACGTCCTCGCCATCTTTGCCCTTGCCGAGCGGATCCGTCGTGAGGTTCACCGAGAGGCTGCCTGCCAGCGCGTAGGCCACCACGAGCGGTGGCGACGCGAGATAGTTCGCACGCACCTGCGGCTGGATGCGGCCCTCGAAGTTGCGGTTGCCGCTCAGGACCGAGCACACGACGAGGTCCTTCTCGTCGACGAGCGCCGACACGTCATCGGGCAGCGGACCGCTGTTGCCGATGCACGTCGTGCAGCCATAGCCCACGAGGTTGAAGCCGAGCGCGTCGAGGTACGTGTCGAGGCCCGACTTCGCGTAGTACTCGGTCACGACCTGCGAGCCTGGCGCGAGCGACGTCTTGACCCACGGCTTGCGCGTGAGACCCTTCTCCACGGCCTTCTTCGCCACCAGTCCCGCGGCGATCATCACGCTCGGGTTCGACGTGTTCGTGCAGCTCGTGATCGCCGCCACGACAACGGCACCGTGATCGAACTGATCGGCCCAGGCGGGTGCTTCGACGGCCACGGCAGCGGCGGCGCCACCGCCCGACGCCTTCTTCCTCGGCTCGGCCTGCATCGCCGCGAGCGACGCGCCGAACGACGTCTTCGCGTCGCGCAGCGGCACGCGGTCCTGCGGACGACGCGGTCCCGCGAGGCTCGGCTCCACGCTCCCGAGATCGAGCTCGATCGCCGTCGTGTAGATCGGGTCGACCGTGTCGTCGGTGCGATAGAGGTCCTGTGCCTTCGCGTACGCCTCGACGAGCGCGACCTGGCTCTCCGAACGGCCCGTGAGGCACAGGAAGTCGAGCGTCATGTCATCGATCGGGAAGATCGCGATCGTCGATCCGTACTCGGGAGACATGTTGCCGATCGTGGCGCGGTCGGCAATCGTCAGCTGGCTCAGGCCCGGGCCGTAGAACTCGACGAACTTGCCGACGACACCGTGCTTGCGCAGGCGCTCGGTGATCGTGAGCACGAGGTCCGTGGCGGTGATGCCTTCCTGCAGGCGTCCGGTGAGCTTGAAGCCGACCACGTCGGGGATCAGCATCGACGAGGGCTGTCCGAGCATCGCGGCCTCGGCCTCGATGCCGCCCACGCCCCAGCCCACCACGCCCACGCCGTTGACCCTCGTGGTGTGCGAGTCGGTGCCGAAGAGCGTGTCCGGATACGCCACCGTCTGGCCGTCGATGTCTTCGCGGCACACCACGCGCGCGAGGTACTCGACGTTCACCTGGTGCACGATACCGGTGCCCGGAGGCACCACGCGGAAGTTCGAGAACGCGTTCTGACCCCAGCGCAGGAACTCGTACCGCTCGCCGTTGCGCTGGTACTCGAGATCCACGTTGAGCGCGAAGCTGTCGCGTGCGCCGAAGTGGTCCACCTGCACCGAGTGATCGATGACGAGTTCGACGGGCTGGAGCGGATTCACGCGCGACGGATCGCCACCGAGCTTCACGACGCCATCGCGCATCGCCGCGAGGTCCACCACGGCGGGCACGCCGGTGAAGTCCTGCAGCAGCACGCGCGCGGGCATGAACGCGATCTCGCGCTCGCCGCCGCTCTTGACGTCCCACTCGGCCAGCGCCGCCACATCGGCCTTCTTGACGAACGCATCGTCTTCGCGCCGCAGCAGGTTCTCCAGGAGGATGCGGAGCGAGTACGGGAGTCTGGCCACGCCAGGGAACCCCGCCGCCTGGAGCGCCGGAAGGCTGTAATAGTGAATCGTCTCGTTACCGACCGAGAGCGTGCGGCGCGTGCTGTAGGAGTCGTGGGACATCGCGATCCGGAATGCTACCAAACAGCAGCAGCCGTATATCCGACCATGATGGTCTTACATAAATGCCGGGAATGCCGCGCCTACAACCCTTCGGCAGCGTGTCAGCTCTGGCGGCTGCCGCGGGCGAGCAACTGGTCGACGACGACGATCACGACGACGACGAGGCCGACGATGAGGCGGTCGTAGAAGGTGGCACCGGGGATCTGCGGCAGCGCGTTGCGCAGCACGCCGAAGATGAGCGTGCCGAGCACGGCGCCCACCACAGACCCGCGACCACCCGACAGGCTCGCCCCGCCGACGACGGCCGACGCGATGATGTCGAGCTCGTAGCCGTTGGCGAGATCGGCCTTGCCCTGCCCCTGTCCGAGCACGAGGATCACGCCCGACAGCGCGGCGAGCACGCCGGAGACCATGTAGACCATGGTCTTGATGCGGCCCACCTGGATGCCCGTGTAGCGCGCGGCGGTCTCGTTGCCGCCGACGGCGAACACCGCGCGACCCGCCTGCACGCGACGCATGAAGACGTGGAACACGATCGTGAGCAGCACCATCACGACGGGCGCCATCCAGTCGAGCGGGATGCCGAGCGGTGCCCAGTCAGGCGGCACGCGCGCGGAGACGTCGAAGAAGCGGCCTTCGGTGACGATGTAGGCGAGGCCGCGCGTGATGCCCATGACGCCGAGCGTGGCGATGAAGGGCGGCAATCGCACGAGGACGACGAGCGCTGCACTCACGGCACCTGCAAGCACGCCCACGCCGAGCCCCGCGAGAACCGATGCCGCGAGCGGCCACTCCGAGACGACGGCCTGATGACCGACGACCACTGTCGTCAGCGCGATGACGGCGCCTGGTGCCAGGTCCACGCCACCCGAGATGATCACCATCGACGCGCCGATGGCCGCGATGCCGTAGATCGCCGAGTACTTCAGGATGAGCAGCCCGTTCTCGGCGTTCAGGAACGGATGCCGGCCGCCCCCCTCGGGCCAGAGATACCAGGTGAAGAACGCGATCTCGAGCAGCAGGATGCACAGCGTGCTCAGCTCGCGCGTGCGCAGCAGCGCGGTCCATCGGCTGGATGTCGGCTGCGTACTCATGCCGCGCCGGTCTCCTCGGCGCGAGTCGCCAGGTGCATCACGTCCTCCTCGGTGGCCCCACGAAGCACCTCGCCCTGTACGCGGCCCTGCTTGAGCACCACGATGCGATCGGCGAGTGCCAGCAGTTCGGGCAGGTCGCTCGACACGACGAGACAGCCCATGCCGTGTGCCGCTTCTTCGCGAATGAGCTGGTGGATGTCGTGTTTGGCGGCCACGTCGACGCCCTTGGTGGGTTCGTCGAGCAGCAGCACGCGCGGCGACGTCAGCAGCCATTTCGCAAGTACGACCTTCTGCTGATTACCGCCACTGAGACTGTCCGGCGGCACGTCGATCGAGGGGGCCTTGATGCCCCACCGCTTCAGCAGTCCCTCGCACTCGCTGCGTTCCTGCCCCGGCTGGCGCAGCCAACCGTCGCGCGCCGACTCGCGCGCGAGCAGCAGGTTCTCGCTGATCGGCAGGTTGAAGAACAGGCCCTGCGACTGGCGCATCTCCGGCTGGAGCACCACGCCGCGACGGATGGCCGCCACTGGCGTCGACGGCGCGTACGGCTCGCCATCGACGGCCATCGTGCCCGCGTCGGGACGATACAGTCCGAACACCGTCTCCACCACCTCCGTGCGTCCAGAGCCGATCAGGCCGAACAGTCCGACGATCTCCCCTTCTCTCACCTGCAGGGATACGTTGTCGAAATGCGGACGGCGCGACAGGCCTTGCACCTCGAGGCGTACGCGGCTGCCGACCTGACCGGCGCCGTGACCGGTTCGGAGGTCGCGGCCGACCATAGCGCGCACGATATCCTGCGCGGACCGTCCTTCGAGCGGCCACGTGGCCACGTGCTGGCCGTCGCGCAGCACCGACACGGTGCGACACAGACGGAACACCTCGGGCAGCCGGTGGGACACGTAGATCAACGTCACGCCGCGGCTGCGTAACTGCTCCAGCACGGCGAACAGGTGATCGACCTCCGCATCCGTGAGCGATGTCGTCGGTTCGTCGAGGATGAGGACGTCGCAACGGAACGCGAGCGCGCGCGCCACCTGCAGCAACTGCTGCTGCGCCGCCGTGAGATGACCGACTTCCGTAGCGGGATCGACGTCGAGGTGCAGGCTGGCAAGCAGCGCTTCGGCGCGCTGGTGCATCGCCGCGCGATCGACGAACCAGCCGCGGCGCACCTCGTGACCGGCGAAGACGTTCTCCGCCACGTCTAGATTCGGAAACAGCAGCGTTTCCTGATGGACGAGCCCGATGCCCGCCGCGAGCGCGGCGCGCGGATCCGAGAGGTCCAGTGGTTGGCCGTTGCGGAGGAGCCGCCCCTCGTCGGGCCGGTGGATCCCCGCCGCGATCTTCATCAACGTGCTCTTGCCCGCGCCGTTCTCGCCCATCAGGGCGTGCACGTCGCCGGCCGCGACATCGAGGGTCACGCCGCGCAGGGCCCGCACACCGCCGAACGCCTTGCTGATTCCCTCGAAGGCGAGCGCGGGCATCGCGAGTGCTACTGCCCCTGCTCCAGCCTGTGCCACTCGACGAGGTACTCGTCGACGTTGGCACGGTTCACCACGTCGATGCCCGAGTCGATGATGGCCTGTTGGGGCATGCGGCCGGCCTTGATCTCGGCCAGGATCCGCACGGCCTCACTGCCCCAGCCGAAGTACTTCTGGCCGACGAGGGTGTGGACCTTCCCCGCCTTGAGCAGTTCGGGCGCCGGTGGAATCGTGTCGAAGCTGAAGACGCGCGTGCGCGCCGTGTCGACGGGCGCGAGCGCGTTGCGCGTCATGACCGGCCAGCCGCCCACAGTGATCCACGCATCGAGGTCGGGATACCTGTTGGTGGCCGTGGCGATCACCTCACCCGCGCGCACGATGTCTTCCTTCACGTCGAACGTCTCGACGATGGTGATGCCGGGATGCTGCTCGAGGATGTCGTTGACGCCATCGAGGCGTCGCTGGAGGTTGTACGCGCCGAGGCTCGTCATCAACGCGACCCTGCCCTTGCCGCCGAGCGCGGCAACCGCTTCGGTAGCGAGGCGCTGCCCGGCCTTGAAGTCGTCGACGCCGTAGTAGGCGATGCGCTTCGATGTCGGGGCATCGGCATCCCACGTGATCACCGGGATGCCGGCAGCGATGGCCTTGTCGATGATCGGCGCGAGAAAGTCGCCGTTGGTGCAGGAGATGGCGATGCCGTCCACACGCTGCGAGATGAACGACTCGAGCACCTCACGCTGGCGGAGTTGATCGGCCGACTCGGGTCCGCGCCAGAGCACCTCGATGTTGCCGAGTTCCTTCGCCTTGCGCTCCGCCCCGATGCGGGCGTAGTTGAACACGGGAATGTCGAGCGCCTTCGGGATGACCGCAAAGCGCAGCGTCTTCGGTGCGCCAGACTCCGACGACGGCGTGCCGCCACATGCAGCCACGCACACACTCAGGCACAGGAGGAACGCGAACCGTGGCATGGAGGGCGGATTGTACCTTACGGCATGTGGTCGGCGGTGTAGGCTTGACGCACCGCCATGACCAGACGCGATTTCCTCGCCACCACCGCGCCCGCTGCCGCCGTCACCCTGTCTGGCGGTGCCGCCGCCCGATCGATCGCGCCCGCTCGCCAGTTGTACGAACTGCGCCGCTACCGCGTGCGCGTGGGTCACATGCGCGACACGACGCGCGCGTACCTGCAGGAGGTGCTGCTGCCCGCGCTCGGACGCCTCGGCCTCGGCCCCATCGGGCTCTTCGACGTGACCACCGGCGAACCACCCACCGCCGTCGTCCTCATCCCGCACGCGTCGGCGGAGTCGGCCGTGTCGACGGCCACACGCCTGGCCGGCGATTCCGCGTACGTCGCCGCCGCGGCGCCGTTCCTGAACGCTCCCGCCGATCGTCCCGCGTTCGACAGAGTGGAGAGTGCGCTGCTGCTGGCGTTCAGCGGCATGCCACAGTTGCAGGTGCCCGATGTCGCCAGGCCGCGCCTCTTCGAGATTCGCCGCTATGAAGCGCCGGGCGAGACAGCCGGGTTGAAGAAGATCGAGATGTTCGACACGGGCGGCGAGCTCGAGATCTTCAGGAAGGTCGGCTTCAGGCCCGTGTTCTTCGGCCAGACGCTCTACGGCGTGCGCCTGCCGCAGTTCGAGTACATGCTCGCCTACGACAACATGGCCGATCGCGAAACGCGCTGGACCGCGTTCCGCAACGACCCCGACTGGAAGGTGCTCTCGCAGAAGGAGGAGTACAAGGACGCGCGCATCATGTCGGGCGCCACGTCCACGTACCTGGTGCCGATGCCGGCGTCGCAAATCTGATCGAGCGTCGGCAACGGGCAACCGGCAACGGGCAACCGGACAGCTAGGTCGGCCGGGCTCGGAGAGCCGGCCCTACCACTCCAGGCACGTTCAGCCGCCACGCACGCAGGTGTCGGGGACTTTCAGATGGAGGCCAGGGGTTTCAACCCCTGGCGCGGCGGGCGCGGTCGGCGGCGACGGCGAGGACGATGATCACGCCGATGATGATTTCCTGCACGTAGTTCGGCCAGCCCATCTGCTGGCTGCCGTTGCGCAGGAACGCCATCACGAGCGCGCCGATGAGGGATCCCCAGATGCTGCCCTCGCCACCGGCAAGGCTGCCACCGCCGATGACGACGGCGGCGATCACGTCGAGTTCGGTGCCGATCGCCACCGTCGGATCGCCCTGGCGCAGGCGCGACATCTGCATCACGCCGGAGAGCCCGAAGAGCAGTCCTGCGAGGCCGTAGACCCACACCTTGAGTCTGTCCGTCGGCACGCCGCACGCGCGTGCCGCGGCCTCGTTGCTGCCGAGCGCGAACACGCGCCTGCCGAACACCGTGCGCTGCAGCAGGAACGTCGCGAGCACGGCGAGCAGCAGCGAGATCCACACGCCGGGCGCCACGAGCAGCCATGACGGACTCGGGAACGTCACGGCCAGTTCGTTCACCCACGTCGCCGGCGCGTTCACCGTCTGCTGGTTCCCCAGCCACTTGGCCACGCCGCGCGCCACGCCCAGCATGCCCAGGGTGGCAATGAAGGGCAGCACCTTCAGGCGCGTGATCGCGAGGCCGTTCACCACGCCCACCACGCCGCCCGTCACGACACCACCGAGCACGGCGACGAGCGGCGGATATCCCTCACGCAGTCCGAGCGCCGTCACGACGCCCGCCAGCGCGATCGTCGATCCGACGGCGAGGTCGATGCCGCCGCTGATGATGATGAACGTCATCCCGATCGCGCCGAGCGCGACGATGATCGTCTGCGCGAAGACGATGCGGAGATTGCGTGGCGAGAGGTACTGCTCGGGATCGTCGCTCATCACCGCGAACACGGCGATCACGAACACCAGTCCCAGCACCGGCGCCAACGCCGACAACCGTTGCCGAAGCGTCTCGTTCATGATCACCGGGCACCGGGCACCGGGCGCCGGGCACCGGAACGCAGTTCGGAAACCGCTACCGCACACCTGACGTTCCGACATTCATCATTCGTCATTCGGCATTGCCCCCATTCCCGGCATTCCCGGCACTGTCACGCTTCTCCGATCGCCGCGGCCATCACCGATTCAGGCGTCCATTCGGCGCGCGGACGCGCGGGCGTGAGGCGCCCGCGGCTCATCACGGCAATCGCGTCACACAGGCCGAACAACTCCGGCAGGTACGAGCTGACGATGACCACCGCGCAGCCCGCGTCGGCGGCCTCGGCGATCGCGTCGTAGAGATGCACCTTGCTGCCCACGTCGACGCCGCGCGTGGGTTCGTCGAGCAGCCACACGTCCGCGTCCTGGTGCAGCAGGCGGCCGAGCGCGACCTTCTGCTGGTTGCCCCCCGACAGCGTGCGGATCGCCTGCAGCGGCGTACGCGCCTTCACACGGAGGCGATCGAGCCAGCGCTGCGCCGCATCGCGCTGGCGCGTACCGTCGATCACGCCACGCCGGCTCACGCTGCCGTAGCGGGTACACGTGACGTTGTCGGCCAGCGACATCGGCAGCGTCAGGCCCTCACCCTTGCGGTCTTCGCTGAGGTATCCCAGACCCGCGGCAAGGCGCGTCCATGGCGTCCGCGCGTCGAGCGGCACGTCACGACCGTTGACTGTCAGACTGCCGCGCACGGCACGCTGCTGGTCGAGCCCCATGATGCCGCGCAGGAGCTCGGTCCGCCCCGCGCCCACGAGCCCCGCGATGCCGAGCACTTCACCAGCCCGCACGCGCAGCGACGCGTCAGTGACGCGACCGTCCACGGTGACGCTGCTGACGTCGAGGCGCACGGCGTCGGTCGGTTGCTGCCGGCGCGAGGGGAACAGGTCCGTGACGTCGCGCCCCACCATGTGCCCGATGATCTGCGCGTCGGTCACCGCGTCTGCCGTGCCGGTCCACACGGTGCGGCCGTCGCGCAGCACCGTGATGTCGTCGGCGAGCGCGCGCACCTCTTCGAGAAAGTGGCTGATGTAGACCACGGCCACGCCATTCGCGCGCAGGCGGCCGATCAACGCGAAGAGTCGATCCACGTCCTCGCGCGGCAGGCTGCTCGTGGGTTCATCCATCAACACCACGCGGGCGTCTGCCGACACCGCGCGGCAGATCTCCACCACCTGCCGCGCCGCGATGGGCAGATCGGCCACGGTGCGATCCGGGTGCAGTTCGGGATGGTGGAACGGCTCGAGCACGCGCGCGGCTTCGGCCGTCGCGGCTCGTCTGTCGTAGCGACCACCACGTCGCGGCTCGCGCCCGAGCAGGATGTTCTCCGCCACGGTGAGGTGGTCGCACAGCGACAGCTCCTGATGGATCAGCGCCACGCCTGCCTCGCGCGCTTCGAGCGGGCCCGACGGCCGATACGCCCGCCCCTCCATCGTCATCTCGCCGCCATCGGGTGAGAGCCCACCGGCCAGCACGTTCATGAGCGTGCTCTTGCCGGCCCCGTTCTCCCCAACGAGCGCATGCACCCGTCCGGGCCGCACCTCGAGCGTCACGCCGTCCAGCGCCCGCGTGGCCCCGAAGTGCTTCCTGATCTCGGAGAGAATCAGCATGGGTACGCGCTACTGCAGGTACTCCGCCAGTGGAGGGTTGAGCAGTGCGCGCGCTTCCTCCGTGTCGAGGTTGTCGGGCGTGACGATGGTGACGCCTGTGTCGACGCGCGGCTGGATGGTGTTGCCCTGAAGATGGGCGACCATCGTCAGCACACCCTGATAGCCCATCTCGAACGGGTTCTGGAGCACCACGCCATCGAGCTGCCTGGCGCGCATGGCGGTGACGAACGCTTCGCTCGAGTCGAAGCCGACAAAGCGGATCTGACCGGCCTTGCCCACGTCCTGAAGCGCGAGCAGCATGCCCGCCGTCGACGACTCGTTGGGCGTGAAGACACCGTCGATCTGGTTGCCGAACCGATTGAGCAGGTTCTCCGACGCTCGCTTGGCCGTGTCGCGCGTCGGGCCGGCATACTGATCGGACGACACGAGCGTGATGCCCGGGTATTGAGCGCGCAGGCGATCGAGGAAGCCCCTCTCGCGCGCCTCGGTGCTCGCCGAGCCTTCCTGATAGCGCAGCACCAGCACGCGGCCCTTGCCCTGCAGCAACGCGCCGAGCCTGTCTGCCGCGAGCGCACCGCCCTTCTCGTTGTCTGTCGCCACGAAGCTCACCGCGTCATCCGATGCGAGCGCCGAGTCGATGACCACCGTGGGGATGCCGGCCCGTTTCGCCTCCTGGACCGGACGCACGAGCGCGCTCGCGTCGAGCGGCGCGAGGACGACGCCGCTCACGCCCTGGCTGAGGAAGCCTTCGACCACCTGGATCTGCTGCTCGCGATCGTCTTCGCGAATGGGCCCCTTCCACGTGAGCCGCACGGCCACACCCCTGGACGCGAGCTCGCGCTGCGCCTTGACCGCGCCCGCGTGGATGCTGTTCCAGAACTCGTGCGTGGTGCCCTTGGGAATCACCGCCACGTGGTACCCCGCCGTTCCCGCGCCGCTCTTGTCGGCGTCGGACGCGGGCCCGGAGCCTCCCCCGCACGCCGCCATCGTGACGGCCAGAATCAGAGACATCCACACAGGCTGCATTCGCATCGTTGGAACCTCGTGCGGGATCGGGTCCGACCTTCGACTTCGCTCAGGTCGCCCTGAGCTGACCGAAGGCGGAGGGCCGACCCTACCTTATTCGCCCCAGTGGGTAGGGCCGGCTCTCCGAGCCCGGCCTTACGTCTTGGTGCAGTCGGACGATCCGGTTGCCGGTTGCCGATTGCCCGTTGCCGGCACGTATACACCTTTCACATACGCCGCCGACCGTCTGTCGTCGCCGGCGAAGGCGTGCGGGATGGAGTCGAGCGACGTGTAGCGGTGCGTGACGATCCGGCTCACGTCGATCGTTCCTGACTCCAGCAATTCGAGCGACTGACGATACACCGACGGGCGCCCATCGGGGTCGAATCCGCCCGATGCCCCCACGGGCGACACCAGGAGCGGCTCGCGGAACATCAGCGTGTTGAGGACGCCGATGTCGGCGCCGGACTGGCCGTGCGCGTACAGCAGCACCGTCGCCTGCTTGCGGACCAGCCCCGGCATCTGGCGGAAGATGGCCGCGCTGCCCGACGCGTCGATGAGGTACTCCACGCGCCGTCCGCCCGTCAGCGTGAGTGTCGCGTCCACCACATCGTCGCGCACCGGATCGATCACATCGTCCGCGCCGTAGTGCCGTGCCAGTGCCTGCCGTGCCGGGTTCGGTTCGCTCACCACGATGCGTCCGTCGAACCCCGTCACGTGTCGCAGGTGCTGCAGGAACAGCAGTCCGGCCGGCCCGGCGCCGGCGATGAACGCGGTCCTGATGCGCGCATCGGCGTCGGATGTCCGCAACCGGTAGCGAGCGACGGGCGTGAATCGCTCCATCATCGCGTGTGCGTGGATGATGCACGCGAGCGGCTCGGTGAGCGCCGCCTGATCGGCAGGCAACTGATGGCCACGACGAACGACATTGACGGCCGGCATCACGATCAGGTCAGCCAGGCCGCCCTGCAGTCCCGTGATGCCGTGCTCGCCATAGGCCTCGCACTGGTGCGAGTCGCCGCTCGCGCAGTATTCGCAGCGCGTGCCATCGCCGACGCTGAGGCAGTTGCGCCCCTGATCGAGCACCACGGCGTCGCCTGCCGCGAGATCGCGCACCTCCGCACCGCAGGCCTCGACCACGCCGGCGATCTCGTGGCCGAGTACCAGCGGCGCCTCTTCGAATGGAATGGGCCGTCCGAGGCGATCGGTGTGGTAGTTGGCGTGCCCTTCGAAGATGTGGAAGTCGGTGCCGCACAGCCCGACGCCCGTCACCCTGACGAGGACGTCGCGCGGGCCGATCTCCGGATCGGCGATGTCGCGCACGGCCATGACGCCGGGCGCTGTCAGGACGACGGCGTTCACCGCGGGAGCCCGTTAGAGGGAGACACTCTGCTCCGCCCAGACCTGGAACTCGCGGTGCTTGTTCTCCTCGGACTTGCCCAGGATCTCTCCGCTGGCCACGCGGCGGACGTGCTCGAACACGCCGAGGCCGACCTCGTCGATCGTCGCGGTGCCGTCGATGACGTCGCCGGCGGACATGTCGATGTCGTTCTTCATGCGCTCGAAGATGGCGTTGTTGGAGGCCAGCTTGAGCACGGGCGCGATCGCGTTGCCGATGGTGGTACCACGCCCGGTGGTGAACACGACCAGCTGCGCGCCGGACGCGATGAGTCCCGGCGTCGACTCCTGGTCGTAACCGGGGCCCTGCATCAGGTACAGCCCACGTCCCGACGGACGCTCGGCATAGCCGACCACGCCTTCCACGCGCGTCGTGCCGGCCTTCGCGATGGCGCCGAGCGACTTGATGGTGATGTTGAGGAGTCCGCCCGCGACGTTGCCGGGGCTCGGGTTCTCGTTGAGGACCGTGCCGAACTTCGAGGCGTAGTCCTTGTACCAGTCCACCATCTCGTAGACGGCGTGCCCCGTCGCGGCGTCTCGCGCGCGCCACGCGAGGATGTGCTCGGCGCCGCAGAACTCGGGGACCTCGGTGATGAGTACCGTGCCGCCCTGCCGCACGAGTTCATCAGCCGCGCGTCCGAGTGCGGGATTGGCCGAGAGGCCCGAGAATCCGTCGGAGCCCCCGCACTTCACGCCGAGCGACAGTTCGCTGATCGGCGCTTCGGTCCGCGTGATCTGATTGACGATGGGCAGCATCGCCTCGACCGCCTCGAGCCCGCGTTTCACCGAACCCTGCGTGCCGCCGGCTTCCTGGATCCCGATGCGTGCAACGGGCTTGTTGAGCGGCCGGTTCATGTCGTTCAGGAACCGCTCCATCACGGTGAGGTTCGTCTTCTCGCACCCGAGCCCGATGAAGACGACGCCGCCGACGTTGGGGTGCTCCGCGTACGACGCGAGCGTGCGCAGCATCACCTCGATGTTCGATCCGTCCGAGCAGCCGCATCCCTTGTTGTGCGGGATGGCGACCACGCCGTCGACGTTGGGGAATCGCGCCTTGTCGAAGATCGTGAACTCGGCGACCGTCGCGATCTGCACGGCCTCGTGCGCCGCGCACATGCTCGTCGGCACGATCAGCACCCAGTTGCGGATGCCCACGCGTCCGTCGGGGCGTCGATAGCCCATGAACGTGGCGCGCGCCGCCTCGGGGACATAGTCGGGAGCCGGCGTCTGCATCCGCTCGTCGAGTTCGCGCACGACGGGCACGTCGTTGGACATGTTCGCGCGCGAAATCAGCGCGCCGGCCTCCACGCCGAGCGACGTCCCGATGGGCTGTCCGTACTGCCGCACGAAGTCGCCGGCCGGCACCTCCACGAGCGCGAACCGGTGCCCCGGCGTGATGTCGTCGCGCACGTCGACGATGCGACCACCGGCCTGCACGCGCGTCCCCCGTGGCACCGGCACTCGCGCCACGGCCACGTTGTCACGCGCATCCACCTGAATCGCGAACGCCGAGAGAGGGTCAACCACAGAAGTCGCCGATGACATGATCGAGGGAATCGTAGCAAATGCGGCGAGAAGGAACTGCCCGGCAACGGGCAATCGGCAACCGGCAACCGGAAGGGCTCCCGCAGAACGCTGTCCGGTTGCCGCCGTCGGTTGCCGGTTGCCGGTTGCCGGTTGCCGGTTGCCGGTTGCCGGATCCGCAATTGACTCTCCCGCGAACGTACCGTAGAGTCCGCGTCACTCGCTTCACGTGTCTCACGGGTTGCGGCAGAGGTGCGGGTTCTCCTCTGTTCGCCAAGCGAGAGGTTCAGGCGTTCAGCGGCCAGGCCCTGACTGAACGCGCTGGAATCCGAAATTTCCGAAAGGCCCCTCGAATGCGGATGTTCGCGTACGACCGACGAAAGGGCATGCGGGCGGCGGTGCTCGCCGCAGCGTGCCTGTTTGGCTGTTCTTCCGTTCTTCTCGCGCAGGATCCGCGAGGCGCTGTCGCCGGGCGGGTTCTCGACTCGTCGGGCGGCGCGCTGCCCGGCACCACCATCACGGTCACGCACGGCGCCACGGGGACCGTCAACTCGGCCGTCGCCGACGAGCAGGGTCGCTACACCATCCCCTTTCTCACGCCGGGCACGTATCAGATCACCGTCGAGCTCACGGGCTTCAAGCGCGCCGAGCGCCGGGGTGTGGACGTGCGCATCGCCGATCGCCTCGAGTTGGACTTCACGCTCGAAGTGGGCGGTCTCGAGGAGACGATCACCGTCGCGGGCGGCGCACCGCTGCTCGAGACACGCACCGCGTCGCAGGGACAGGTCATCGACGAGGCGCGCATCCAGATGATGCCGCTCTCGGACGGCAATCCTTTCACGCTCACGCGGCTCGCGGCCGGCGCCGTCTACACCGGCGACCTCAAGTTCTCGCGTGCGTTCGACAACGGCGGCACGTCCGCAGTGACCTCCAACGGCGCCGCCGGCGGCAACGAGTTCACGCTCGACGGGTCGCCCAACATGGCGACGGGCCGGCGCGTGGCGTTCGTCCCGCCGGCCGGTGCGGTGCAGGAGTTCAAGGTGGAGACCGCGACCTTCGACGCGCAGCAGGGCCACACGGCCGGCGCCACCGTCAACGTGACGATGAAGAGCGGGACCAACCAGTACCGCGGCGACGCGTACTACCACATCCGTGACGAGAAGCTGGGCAAGAACGACTTCTTCCTCGAACGCGCCGGGCAGCCGAAGGCGGAGATGGACTACAAGCGCTTCGGCTTCACCGCCGGCGGGCCCGTCAACCTCGGGTTCTACAACGGCCGGAACAAGACGTTCTTCTTCACGGCCGTCGAGTGGCTCTACGACAAGTTCCCCGAACCCGGCCAGTACACGGTCCCCACGGCGGCCCAGCGCAACGGCGATTTCTCCGCGCTCCTGCCGCTCGGCATCGTGATCTACGACCCCGCGACCGCGCGCGTCGAGAACGGCCAGATTCGCCGCAGCGCGTTCCCCGGCAACATCATCCCCGCTGACCGCCTCAGCCCCGTGGCACGCGAGATCCTCAAGTACTACCCGATGCCCAACCAGGCGGGGAACGCGCAGGGCCAGAACAACTTCCTCAGCACGAACGCCCGCGGCGACGACTTCTACTCCTTCAACGTCCGCGGCGATCACCAGTTCAGCAACGACCACCGTTCGTTCGTGCGCTACTCGCGCAACAGCCGCGTCGAGAACCGCGGCAACTGGACCGGCGCGCAGAACGGCATCAACCCGACGGGCAACTTCCTCTATCGCAAGAACGACGCCGTCACGGGCGACCACGTCTGGACGATGAGCCCGAAGATGGTGCTCAACCTGCGCGGGAGCTGGTCGCGCTTCGAGGAACCGAACGTACGCCAGCATCAGGACATCTTCGACCCGGCCACGCTCGGCTTCTCCTCGTCCGCGACGTCGCAGTTCGGCGCGGCGAAGTACTTCCCGCGCATCGAGTACGCCGGCGACGTCTTCTCGCCACTCGGCGATTCCTACGCGGGCGGCACCAACATGGACATCACCACGTTCCAGCCCACGCTCACGCGGTTCTTCGGCAACCACTCGGTACGCCTGGGCTACGACTTCCGCCGCTATCGCGAAGTCAGCAGGCCGACCTACCACGCGGCGGGCCGCTACGAGTTCGGCCGCGACTTCACCAACGGCGGCACGGGCCTGGCCTCGGCGCCCATCGGCCAGGAACTCGCCGCGCTGCTGCTCGGCCTGCCGTCGGGCAGCGACAGCGCCATCGAGATCTCGCCGGGCCGCACCAATCACGTGCGATACCAGGGCGTGTTCGTGCAGGACGACTGGAAGGTGAACAGCCGGCTCACGGTGAACCTCGGGCTCCGCTACGAGTACGAGGGTGCACCGACCGAGATCAACAACGCCAACGTGCGCGGCTTCGATCCGAACGCCACGCTGGCGGTGACGGCCGCCGCGCGTGCGGCGTACGCCAACAACCCCGTGGCCGAACTGCCGGCCGGTCAGTTCAACCCCGTTGGCGGCATCACCTACGCCACCGACGCGAATCCGGGTTTCTGGAAGGCCGACAAGGGCAACTGGCAGCCGCGACTGAGCGCCGTCTACCAGATCAACGACCGCACGGTGCTGCGCACCGGTTGGGCCATCTACACGGTGCCGACGATGTTCGACTACGCGATCTTCCAGCCCGGCTTCGCGCAGTCCACGCCGATCGTCGTCTCGAACAACCAGGGCCTGACGTTCCAGTCCAACCTCCAGAACCCATGGCCGGGTGGCGTGATCCAGCCAGCCGGCAACAGCAACGGCGTGAACACGTTCGTGGGGCAGAACCTGAGCCGCTACACGACCAACGTGGATCTCCGCAGCCCGCAGGCGATGCGCTGGGCCATCAACGTGCAGCGCGAACTGCCCGGCCAGTGGGTGGTCGAAGCCGGCTACACCGGCAACAGGGGCTACGACCTCACGGTGGATACCGACATCAACGCCGTACCGCGGCAGTTCCTCTCGACGAGCAACGTCCGCGACAGCGCCGTCATCTCGAACCTGTCGCAGCCGGTCGCCAACCCGTTCGCCGGCCTGCTGCCCGGCACCGGCCTCAACACCGCGACGGTGCAGCGCCAGCAACTGCTCCGCCCGTATCCGCAGTTCACGCAGGTACTGAGCCGCAACTACGACGGGTCGAGCAGCTTCCAGTCGGCGCAGTTCCGCGTGGAGAAGCGCTTCACCGGCGGGTACTCGTTCATGACGACGTACACGATGTCGCGCTTCACCGAGCAGACGTTCACGCTCAACGCCGTCGACGCGCTCACGAGCACGTACGAGAAGCGGCGTTCGGACGTGGACGTGCCCCACCGCATCGTGCTCAACGGCATCCTCGAACTGCCGTTCGGCCGCGGACGACGCTTCGGCAACGACTGGAACAAGGCGCTCGACCTCATCGCCGGCGGCTGGAACGTCTCGGCCATCTACCAGTGGCAGAGCGGACGTCCGCTGACACTCAGCGCCAACAGCTACGCGTACTACTACAACGGCGACGTCAACGCGCTCACCACGAGCTACTCGACAGACACGGTCGGGCAGCCGGTGTTCGACACGAGCGGGTTCTACTTCAACGACATCCCGGAGGCACAGCGCCGCAACGACCCGCGCATCCAGCTGGCGCAGAACTACAAGACGCTTCCGAGCCGTCCGGCCAACCTGCGTGGCCAGGCGCTCAACTACATGGACATGTCGATCGTGAAGCGCCTCGACTTCACGTCGCGCGTGCGGGCGCAACTGCACTTCGAGATCTACAACGCGCTCAACCAGGTGTTCTTCTCGAACCCGAACGTCGACCCGCGCAACGCCAACTTCGGCGTCGTGACCGCCCAGAGCAACGTACCGCTCAACCTGCAGGTCGGCTTCCGTCTGTTCTTCTGATCGACGACCGACGAACGGGCCCGCCAGCCACGGCAGGCCCATTCGCTCCACCCCATCGCGAAACGGCTGCGTGGACAGGAGGTGTAGCCGCCGGACCTGGTCCGGCGGACGGCGGCCACGGACTGCCGGACAGAGTCCGGCAGCTGCACCGTGAGGTCTCCGGCGGCTACAATGCCGGTCCAAGATGTCCATCTCGCGCCGATCATTCGTCTCCTCGGCTGCCGCAGGTGTCGCTGGCAGCCTCGTGGCCGGTGCCCCCACGCTCGCGGGGGCCTCGTCATCCCGATCCGCGCAACACGCCGGGACGTCCACGCCCCGACGCCGCTACGCCATCGTCGGCACGGGCGGGCGCGGCTCGGGGATGTGGGGCAAGGGCGTCAAGGACAAGTGGGGCGACACGGTCGAGTTCGTCGCGCTGTGCGATCCGAATCGGAAGCGGGCCGAAGTCGTTCGCGAGATCATCGGCGTGTCTTGCCCGATCTTCACGGACTTCGACCGCATGGTGAAGGAGGCGCGGCCCGACGTGGTGGCCATCACCACCGTCGACGCGTACCACGCCGAGTACATCGTGCGGGCGCTCGATCTCGGCATCGACGTCATCACCGAGAAACCGATGACCACAGACGAGAAGCAGACGCAGCTTGTCATCGACGCCGAAAAGCGCAACAACAGGAAGATCATCGTCGGCCACAACATGCGGTTCGCACCAGCCCACGTGCGGATCAAGGAACTGCTCCTGTCGCAGCCGATCGGACCGATCCGCTCGGTCGACTTCCACTGGTATCTCGACACGAGCCACGGCACCGACTACTTCCGCCGCTGGCACGCGCTCAAGGACAAGAGCGGGTCACTGTGGGTCCACAAGGCGACCCACCACTTCGACTACGTCAACTGGCTGCTCGATGCCGAACCGGTGCAGGTGCAGGCCTACGGCGACATCAAGCGCTACGGCAAGGCGGGTCCGTACCGCGCGAAGAACTGCCGGTCGTGTCAGCACACGACGGCGTGCACGTTCTACTGGGACATGACGAAGTCGGCGTCGGCGATGCGGTTGTATGGCGGCGAGGTCGAGGCGGCAGACGGCTACCTGCGTGACGCGTGCGTGTTCCGGCCGGAAGTGACGACCTACGACACGATGACGGCGACGATCAAGTACAGCAACGACGTCATCCTGTCGTACTCGCTCAACGCCTACCTGCCGATCGAAGGCCACTCCCTCGCCTTCAACGGCGACTTCGGCCGGATAGAGATTCGCGACTACGCCACGCAGCCCTTCGACGTACCGCGGCAGACGGAGGTGTACGTGATCAAGGGCGGCACGCGAACCGCGGTCGACGTGCCGACGGTCGCGGGCGAGCACGGGGGCGCAGACGACGCGCTGCGGAACCTGATCTTCCGTCGTCCCCAGGTGGCCGATCACCTGCGTATTCCCGATTCGCGCGCCGGCGCCATGTCGGCGCTCACCGGCATCGCCGCGCGCCGCAGCTGTGAAGAGAACCGGCCCATCACGATCTCCGACCTGGTGACCTTCTGATGTCCATCAGCCGACGTTCCTTCGTCTCCTCCGCTGCCGCCGGCGTCGCCGGCGGCCTGGTCGCCGGTACGCCAGTGCTCGCCCAGACCGCCGCCAGCCGTCAACGCGTGCTCGGCGCCAACGACCGCATCCGCATCGGCTCGATCGGCGTCGGCGGGATGGGCCGATCGCATCTGAACAACTTCCAGCAGCACGACGACGTGCAGATCGTGACCGTGTGCGACGTGTGGGACGTCAATCGACGACGCGCCCAGCGCATGACGGAGAAGCAGACGGGCGGCGCGGCGTCGATGGAAGCCGACTACCGGCGCGTGATCGACCGCCAGGACCTCGATGCCGTCATCGTCGCCACGGTCGACCACTGGCACGCCATCCCGATGATGCTCGCGTGTCAATCGGGCAAGGACGTGTACGTCGAGAAGCCCATCTCGCACAACGTCACGGAAGGGCGCGCGATGGTGGCCGCCGCGCGCAAGTTCGATCGCGTGGTGCAGGTGGGCACGCAGCAGCGTTCCGGCCTGCATTTCCAGGAGGCGATCCGGATCGTGCAGTCGGGCGCGCTCGGAACGATCCATCGCATCCACGCATGGAACGTGGGCAATCAGGCCCCCGCCGGCCTCGGACGTCCCGCCAATGGCGCACCGCCTGCCGGACTCGACTGGGATGCGTGGCTCGGCCCGGCACCCGTCGTACCGTTCAACGCCAACCGATTCATCTTCCAGTTCCGCTGGTTCTGGGACTATGCGGGCGGCATGATGACCGACTGGGGCGTCCACCTGCTCGACCTCGCACTCTGGGGCATGCAGCAGCGCGCGCCGAAGACGGTGTATGCCGTGGGCGGCAACTTCGTGCTCGACGACAATCGCGAGACGCCAGACACCATCGACGCCATCTACGAGTTCCCGGGCTTTGTCTGCACGTACAGCAATCGATCGGGCAACGCGTACAACGGCGCCAACCGTGGCTACGGCGTCGAATTCTACGGCACCGACGCCACGTTGTTCCTCGACCGCAGCGGGTTCGAGGTGATTCCCGAGACGGCCGGCACGCAGAAGGTGCCGACGCCGTCGTATCTCAGCGAACAGCAGCCGAGCCTGCCGGTATGGAAGCGCGAGTGGGCGGGTGCCTCGCGCGCCAGGACGGCAGCCGTTCGTGCCCCCTCATCCGATCAGAACCTGTCGCACATCCGCAACTTCCTCGACTGCATGCGGTCGCGCCAGCGGCCGAACTCCGACGTCGAGCTCGGTCATCTGTCCACGGCGATGTGCCTGCTCGGCAACGTCGCCTACCGGACGGGACGCAAGCTCACGTGGGACGCCGACAAGGAACTGTGCGTGGACGATGCGGCGGCCAACGCGCTGCTCACGCGCGAGTATCGCGCGCCGTACACGCTGCCGCAGGTCTGACGCATGGCCCGCACGTATCCGCGCATTGCCGCCCTCAAGACCGCCCCGCAGTTCCAGGCGCACGTCGCGTCGCTCGAGGCGGTCCTGCCGTTCGACACGGAACTCGAAGCCGCGCCAGACTCTCCGCTGGCGGCGGCCATCGACACGTCGGCAGGGCGCGCGGGCAACCGCTTCTGCATCCTGCCCATGGAGGGATGGGACGGCACGCTCGACGGACGTCCGAGCGACCTCACGCTGCGCCGCTGGCGCCGTTTCGGCGAGAGCGGCGCGAAGCTGATCTGGGGCGGCGAGGCATTCGCCGTCAGGCACGACGGCCGCGCCAATCCGAACCAACTGTGTCTCGGCCCATCGTCGGAGGCGGACCTCGTCCAGTTGCGTGAGGAATTGCTGACGGGTCACCGTGATGCCGGCCTCGACACCGACGATCTGGTCGTCGGCCTGCAGCTCACGCACTCTGGTCGCTACTCGCGTCCCGATCCCGACAAGCGCCCGAAGCCGCTGGCCGCGTACGCGCATCCCCTGCTCGATCGCCGCGTGAGCCCCGACGCACCGGTCCCCGTCCTTTCCGACGATGACCTCGACGATCTGTCGGCGCGGCTGGTGCAGGCGGCGGTGCTGGCGCAGCGCGCGGGCTTCACGTTCGTCGACGTGAAGCACTGCCACGGCTATCTCGGGCACGAACTGCTCAGCGCCCGCACGCGTGAAGGACGGTTCGGCGGCGACTTCGAGGGACGTACCCGCCTGCTGCGGCAGACGGTGAACGGCATCAGGCGCGACGCGCCGGGTCTGGCCATCGGCGTGCGCCTCTCGGCGTTCGACACGACGCCCTTCCGCAAGGGCGCCGACGACATCGGCGTCCCTGAAGCGTCACAGGACGACTACGCATACGCGTTCGGGCGATGGGATGGATCGGCCGACCTGCCCGACACGACGGATACGCGCGCGTTCCTCTCGCTGCTGCAGGATCTCGGCATCGACCTCGTGTGTCTCACGGCGGGCAGCCCGTACTACAACCCGCACATCCAGCGACCGGCGACGTTCCCGCCGTCGGATGGCTATCAACCGCCCGAGGATCCGCTGATCGGCGTGTGCCGCCAGATCGCCGTCACCGCGGCGCTCAAGCGCGACTTCCCCGCCCTCCGCATCGTCGGCTCGGCGTACAGCTATCTGCAGGAGTGGCTGCCGAACGTGGCGCAGGCCGTCGTGCGCGGCGGCGGCGCGGACCTGGTCGGGCTCGGACGCATGGTGCTGTCGTATCCGGACCTGCCACTCGACGTGTTGCGCGGGACCACGCTCAAGCGCAAGGCCATCTGCCGCACGTTCAGCGACTGCACGACGGCGCCGCGCAACGGCCTCGTGTCCGGCTGCTTCCCGCTCGATCCGTTCTACACGGCTCACCCCGTTCACGCGGCGCTCAAGGCCGCCAAGGCCAGCGCATGAGCGTGCACGTGCAGGACGCGCCCGAAGCGCAGGCAGACGTCGAGGTCCCCCGCAGCGGCCAGACCATCGCCGCGGCGACGGCCTTCGCCGCGCTGTTCTCCGCGGTGGGCATCGGCCTGTACGGCCTCACGTTCTTCTACGACTTCTTCGTGCAGGACTTCGGCTGGACGCGGCAGCAGGTCACGTCAGGCAACGCCTACGCGAAACTGATCGTCGGGCCGCTCTTCGGCTACATCGCGGGCTGGCTGATCGATCGCTACGGTCCGCGGCGGCTGCTGCTCGTGGGCATCGTGATGGCGGGCGGCGCGATGGTGGGCCTCGGCATGGTGTCGACGCTCGCCGCGTTCTACATCTGCTACCTGTTCAACGCGCTCGGCTACGTGTTCGGCGGGCCGCTGCCGGTGCAGGTGCTGCTGTCGCGCTGGTTCACCACCGCGCGCGGCAAGGCGATGGGGTTCGCCTACCTCGGGATCGGCATCGGCGGCACTGTCGTCCCGGGCGTCGCGTACTGGCTCACGACGACGTTCGGATGGCAGCGCGCGATGCAGGTACTCGGGCTCCTGATGATCGCGCTCGCGTGGCCGCTCGCCTGGTTCGTGAAGGACGCACCGCCGTCGTTCCTCGCCAGTCAGGTCCAGCGGCGCGCCGCGCCGGCGCTCGGCGAGGTGCTGCGATCGCCCGCGTTCTATCTCCTGCTCGTGGGCAGCATGTGCTCGATCGGCGCGGTCGGCGGCACGATGCAGAACCTCAAGCTCTATCTCAGCCTCGATCACCAGTACGGGCAGGGCGAGGTAGCGCGCATCCTGTCGCTCGTGCTCGCGGGCAGCATCATCGGCCGCCTGCTCATGGGCTGGCTGGCCGATCGCTGGCAGCGCAAGTACGTCATGCTCCTGATCTACGTCATCGTCGCCGGCTCGATTCCGCTCCTGCTCCTGGCCGAGTCGTGGACGATGCTGCACGTGTTCGCACTGCTGTTCGGCATCGGCCTCGGCGGCGACTACATGATCATCCCGCTGATGGCCGCCGACCTGTTCGGCGTCCAGCGCCTCGGCCGCGTGATGGGCTTCGTCCTCACCGCCGACGGGCTCGCCGAAGCGCTGTCGCCCATGTTCGTCGCAGGCCTGCGCGACCGCATGGGCACGTATCGCCCCGGCTTCCTGCTGCTGATGACCCTGGCCGCCATCGGCGCGGCCGCAGTCGCAATGCTGCCCGCAGCACAGAAAAGGGAAAAGTCCAAAGGGTAACGGACAAGGACAGCCACAAAGGTTCAAGGCGAAGGGCACAAGGTGGAAGCCAAGCGTGAAAAGCCGCTGCCCGAGCCTTCGCTCGTTTCCCTTGATGCTTCCGTCTTTTTCGCTGTCCTTGTCCGTTACCCTTTGGACTTTTCCCTTGTCACAGCGTCCCTATAGCAGTCGCCGTGCGAGTACTCCCCAGACGGCGTACGCGAGGCGCCGGCGTTGGTGGCGGGCGATGGGGCCGTGCCAGAACGGGGCTTCCACGACTTCGACGCCTGACGGGATGTCGCCGAGCGGCAGCGGGTGTTTGTCCTCCGCGACGTAGCGGTCGAGCACGTCGGCGGGCGGGCGGCCGACGTTGAACAGGACGGCGTCGACAGGGCGGCCGATCGCGTCCGCGATCTGTCGAACCGCATCGGCTGCCGTGAAGTGCCGCATGCCGCGCCCTTCGGTGAGCAGATTCGCCACGAGCACGACGGGGCCGCGGAACGACTGCAGCGTGTCTCGCACGCCGTCGACGAGCAGCGGCGGGAGCAGGCTCGTGTAGAACGAGCCCGGTCCGATCACGATCGCATCGGCGCGCGCGAGGGCATCACGCGCCGCGGGATGGATCGCGACGGCCGGCGACAGCCACACGCGTTGCACGAACTGTCCCGCCGCCTGGCCGGCATCGACCTCCACCTCGCCGCTCGTCGTGGATCCGTCGCCGTACTCGGCACACAGGCTGGCGCTCTCGGTACTGACGGGCCAGACGTATCCGCGACAGCCGAGCACCGCACGCAGGCCATCGACAGCCGCCAGGAAGTCGCCGCTGAACTGCTCCATCATCGACAGCAGCAAGTTGCCGCCGGTATGGCCCCCGAGCCGGTGGTGTTCGAGCGTGGGCAGTCGCGTGAGCAGGACACGCCGCGCCTCGCCCTCGTCGCGTGCGAGCGCGAGCGCGCACTTGAGCACGTCGCCGGGGGGCAGCACGCCCAGCTCGTCGCGCAACACGCCGGAACTCCCGCCGCTGTCGAACATCGTGACGATGGCATGGACCTGCAGCCAGGGGTTGGTCTTCAACCCGCCGAGGAGGCTCGGGAGTCCGGTGCCGCCACCAAGACATCCCACGTGCAGTTCGCGCAACCGCATGGCGCGCCATTGTCCTCCGGCAACCGGCAACCGGCAACCGTGGGCCGCGCACCGGGCAACCGGGCAACCGGGTGTAGGGGCGACGCATGCGTCGCCCCTACGTGAAGTCGTACGACGGCCAAGCCACCGTCCGAGCGCCAAGGACGGGGAGAGGCAGCGCTGTTAGTACAATCGAACGATATGACCGCGCTGCAGGCTGCCGCCAGACTCGCTGACGACCTGGCGGGGATGTTCGGGGCGCGATTGCGCGCCGTGGTGATGTTCGGCACGCACGCGCGTCCGCACCCGCGCGCGGTCTCGGCGCCGATTCAGACGCTGGCGCTCGTGGACTCGCTGACGTACGCCGACCTGGCGGCCGGCGCCGAACGCGCCGGCGACTGGCATGCGCACGGGCTCGACATGCCACTTCTGATGCCGATGGCCGAGTTCGGCCACAGCCTCGACGCGTTCCCGCTCGAGTACGGCGACATCATCGCGCACCACATCGTCGTGCGCGGCGACGATCCGTTCGCCGGGCTCACCGTCGGCGACGAGGACATGCGTCGCGCGTGCGAAGTGAACGCGCGGTCGCACGCCATCCACCTGCGCGAGGGCTTCCTGCTGGCGCGGCATCGCGCCAGCGAGATCGCTGACCTCATCGTGGCGTCGGCACGGCCGTTCGCGGCGCTGGTGCAGACGTTCGCGCTGGTGACCGGCGCGCCGCGCCCACTTCCGCCAGACGCCCTCGCGGCGCACGTCGCGCGCGTGGCGCACGTGGACGCCGACCTGCTCGCGCGCCTGCTCCGGATCGAAGAGGACCGCACGCTCGACGCAAGCGAAGCCGTGCAGTTGTATCCGCCATACCTCGACGCGGTGCACGGCCTCGTGAAGGCCATCGATACGTGGAGCCCCGAGGACGCGCGTTGATGCGAGCGTGGCTGGCAAGCCTGACGATGCTGGTCGGGTTGCTCGTGTGGTCGGCACCACTGCGTGCGCAGGAGGCATTGCCGGCGCTCACGCAGCCGGTCAACGACTTCGCCAACGTCATCGATCCCGCCAGCAAGGCACGCCTCGACGACCTGATCCGTCGACTCCACGCCGCCACGGGCGACACCATCGTCGTGGCCACCCGCGACGCGATCGCGCCGTTCGCCGACGAGCGTGAACTGGCCGTGACGTGGTTCGAGAACGGCGGGCGCGGAATCGGCGACAAGGACAAGGACGCGGGCGTGCTGTTCCTGCTCGCGCCGAAGGATCGCGCGGTCTGGATCGAAGTGGGGTACGGGCTCGAAGGCGCGATCACCGACGGCTTCGCGGGCAGCGTGAGCCGGCAGGTCATGGCGCCGTTGTTCCGCGAAGGACGCTACGGTGAGGGCCTGCTGGCCGGTGTGACGACGGTGGCCGAGCGGATTGCGAAGGAGCGAAACGTCTCGCTGGGCGATCTGCCGCGGCCCGAACCCGCGCGCCGGCAGGGTACGGGCATCCCGCTCTGGGTCATCATCCTGCTGTTCGTGTTGTTCCTGTGGCTGTCGAGCCGTGGCGGCGGCGGGTCGGGTCATCGGCGGCGCGGACGCGCGGACTCGATGTGGGGACCGTCGTGGAGCGGCTGGGGCACTGGGATGAGCGGTGGTCGGTCGGGTGGATTCGGCGGAGGCAGCTTCGGAGGCGGGAGCTTCGGCGGAGGCGGCTTCGGCGGATTCGGGGGCGGGATGAGTGGTGGCGGAGGTGGCGGCGCGCGCTGGTGAGCGCGTGAGCCGTGCGGGAGTGAGGGTCTACGTGGACGTGAGGACAACGATGAATCGACGAACTTTCTGGCAGCGCGCGGCGCTGACACTGGCGCTCTTCTCCGCAAGCGGCTGCTCGTACAACAGCTTCACGGGGCAGCAGGAGGCCATCAAGGGATCGTGGTCGGAGGTGGAGAACCAGTTGCAGCGCCGCAACGACCTCATCCCGAACCTGGTGGCCACGGTGAAGGGCTTCGCAGCGCAGGAGAAGGACATCCTCGATCGCATCGCCGCGTCGCGGGAGAAGCTGTCTGGTGCCCGCACGCCCGACGAGACCATCGCCGCCGCCAACGAACAGAGCTCGGCGCTCGCACGACTGCTCGTGGTCGTGGAGAACTACCCGCAGCTCAAGTCCAACGAGAACTTCATGCGGCTGCAGGACGAATTGTCGGGCACCGAGAACCGCATCGCCGTCGCACGCGGGCGCTACAACGAGAAGGTGCAGGCCTACAACGCGCTGCGTCGCAGCTTCCCGGCCAACATGACGGCGAAGATCTTCGGCTTCGAGGAGTGGAAGTACTTCGAAGCTCCCGCCGCAGCGCGCGAGGTCCCGACAGTCGACTTCTCGCCGAAATGATCCGACGCTCCGTGACAGCCGCTGCCTGTGGGGCGGCGGCCGGTCTCGGCTACTGGGCCTCGCTCGGTTCGATCGACCGCATGCAGGGCCCGACGGAAGCCGTGCGCGTGGCGATGCTGCCATCGCTCGGCACGCTCGGCCTCTGCGTCGCCGCGGGCGCAGCACTGTTCGCGATCGTCACGCTCGCAACGCTACGACTCGCGCGATCATTCGCCATCCTTCTGGAGCGAAGGGGCTTTGGCCCGTTGGACGACGCAGACGGGACCCGTGCAGCGGCTGTCGTGGACGCGGTCGCGTCGGTGTTGGCCGGCGCGGCGCTGCTCTGTCTCCCGTTCCTGCCGTGGCTGGCAGACGGACTTCCCGCGCTGATGCTGCTTGCCGGTCCCGGTGCGCGTCTCGCGTGGGCCGTCCTCGCCGCACTCGCCGTCTGGGCCGCCGTCGACACGTGGCGTGCGTCGGCCTCACCCGTGGAATCGCCGCACGATCGCGAACGGCGTCCGCGCGCGACCCTGCCATTCGGCATTCGGCATTCGGCATTCGGCGTTTCGATGGCCGTCCTGCTCGCGAGCCTGCTGTCGTCGGCGGTACTGGCGCGCCAGTTCACGCGGACGCCGCTGTTCCCCGGCGGCGACGAACCGCACTATCTCGTCATCGCGCAGAGCCTCTGGCGCGATGGCGATCTGCGCATCGAGAACAACCACACGCGCGGCGACTACCAGGAGTACTTCCATCGCACGCTGGCGCCGCACTACCTCACGCGCGGTGTCGATCGCCAGATCTACTCCATCCATCCCATCGGCATGCCGGTGCTCATGACGCCGGTGTACGCGCTCGGCGGCTACGACCTCGTGGTGTACGCGCTGCTGCTGCTTGCGGCCATCGCGATGACCGCCGCATGGCGCCTCGCGTGGACCGTCACGGGATCGGCGTCGGCCGCCACGTTCGCGTGGGCGGCCATGGCGCTCGGACCACCGTGGATCTTCAACACGTTCGCCGTGTACCCGGAGGTACCAGCAGCGTGCGCGGTGGCACTCGCGTTCGCGCTGACGGCCCAGCGGGAGACCGCGGCGAGTGCGCTGACGCGGCCGGCATGGTCGTGGTGGGCGGCGGGCCTCGCCATCGCGAGCCTCCCGTGGTTCAGCACGAAGTACGTGGTGATGGGCGCGCTGCTCGGCCTCGTGACGATACTGCGCGTGTGGCTGCCGGTGCCGCGCGGCGACGCGCGAGGGATCGCGCTGCGCCGCACGCGTGCCGTGGTCGTGCCCAACGCGGTGAGCCTCGCGGGATGGTTCCTGTTCTTCAAGCTGATCTGGGGCACGTGGTCGCCCGCCGCCCCGTACGGCACGCAGCGTGAGACACGCCTGGAATACCTGCCGTCCGGTGGGCCCGGCCTGCTGTTCGATCAGGAGTACGGCATCGTCGCCTTCGCGCCGGCGCTGCTGATGGTGCTGCCAGGGCTGTGGGTACTGTGGCGTCAGGGTGGCCCGCGACGACGGCTGGCCATCGAGATCGTGGCGGTGTTCGCGGGGCTGCTCGGTGTTGTCGGCGCGTTCCACATCTGGTGGGGTGGCAGCGCGATCGTCGGGCGGCCGCTCGTGTCGGCGCTGCCGCTGCTCATCGTTCCTGTTGCCGCGCAGTGGGCGGCGTGTGCCGGCCAGTCCGTGCGTCGCGCCGCGCAGGTCGTGCTGTTGTGCGTGGGTACGGCGCTCACGGTGCTGCTCGCCGTGGCCCAGACGGGATTGCTGCTGGTGGCAGGACGCGACGGATCGTCGCAGGTGCTGGAATACCTCGCGCCATCGACGCCCGTGTGGACCACACTGCCGACATTCCTGCGTCAGTCGCCCGCGCAGGCGTGGATCGGCGTCCTGTTGTGGGCCGGCGTCGCCCTGATGTGTGGCGCCATTCTCGGCCGCCGCATGACGAACGGGCCAAAGCCCGTTCGCTCCGGTCCGGATGGAGCGCACGGGTTTCAACCCGTGCGACACGCGTATCTGGGCGCGTGGGTGCTGGTGGTGGGCGTTGCCGCCATCGTCTCCGGGATCGGCGCAACGGCGCGCGCACCGAGCACGCCGCCCCCGGCGCTCGACGAACGTGCTCGCGTGCGGCTCCTCGACGAGTACGACGCCGCGAACCGGCCGCTGGCGATTCGTTACGATCCGCTGACGCGAATCGACCCGCGGACCGTTCCCGAGTCGGTCCCGCTCGTCGTCCACGCGGCTGGCGATCGCCGCGAAGATCGCGCCACGCAGTTGTTCGGGAGGCGCCTGTCGCTCCCGGCGGGCACCTACGGCGTCGACCTCATCTTCCCACCCGAGGGTGCGGGTGCCCCTGCCGCGCCGACTGCCGTCGATGGCGCGCTCGCCGTCCACGCGGGCCGCGTGAGCCCTCCGCTCGAGACGTGGTCCGTGTCCGTGGAGCCGCCGGGCTCGTGGGGGCGCACGTTCTCGCTGCCTGTCGACATCGGGTTCGTCGGGTTCAAGGCGTCGGCCACCATCACCGCGGCGTCGCCGCGACTCCGCCTCACGCCGCAGCACATCGTCGATGCGAGCGCTCGACCACTGACACCCGCCGTGCTCGGTAGTCAGACCTACGCCGGCGTCGGCGTGCTCGTCCATGGCGAGGACGCGTGGCCCGAGCCGACGGGCGTCTGGCTGCGCGGCGCCTCGACCGTCATGCTGACGCTCGTGTTCCCCGACGATGTGCTGCGCACGTTCGATCTCCGTGCGGGCGCGGTGCCCGTCGACGTGACCGCGCAGTGGGGCGGCACGACAACGACGTGGAGGCTGTCTCCCGGCGAAGTGGTCCGCACCATCATCGACGCGCCGTCGCTGCGCGCCGGACAGCAGAGTCGATCGGCGCAACTCCGGATCACGACGTCATCGGGATTCGTTCCCGCCGAGGTCGAACCCGGCAGCCGCGATCGTCGCCAACTTGGCGTGTGGCTCGAACTGGGCCGCACGGTGCCCGGCAGCGGCGTCGGATCCATACTGGGTGGGCTGAGACATGATCCGCCATCTCCTCCGCGAACAACTGGACGCTGAACTCTCGCTGACGCGGACGGTGCTCGACGCGACGGCCGACGCGCCCCTGCGCTGGCGTCCGCACGACTTGTCGTACTCGCTTGGCAGGCTCGCGATGCACGTCGCCACCTTGCCCGGATGGATTCCCACGTTCATGCGCGCGGAGTCGTACGACATGGGCGCGGGAGGGCCCGGCCCCGACGTTCCGGAACGGGCCAGCGACATTCGCGATGCGCACGCGACGGCGGTCGCCCGCGCGCACGCCACGCTTGACGCCGCGCAGGACCCGGATCTGGCCGCCACATGGACGCTGCTGCGCGATGGACGCATCGTCGCGTCGATGACGCGAGCCGAAGCCATCTCCCGCTACGTGGTGCGGCACATGGTGCACCATCGCGGGCAACTGACCGTATACATGCGCCTGTGCGACATCGCGGTGCCGGCCCTCTACGGCGACTCCGCCGACGCGCGTCTCCTGCCGCCGGCGCTCTGACCGCTCCGTGGTCGTCTCGCTGCCGTTTCCCGAGTACGTCCCGTCGCGCCGCTGGTCCGGTGGGCATCGCATGACCATCTATGCGTGGGCGCGCACGCGCGCCCTGCCCGCGCTCCCGGAGGCCGAAGCCTGCTACTTCGACACCGCGCCTGACGCGCGCGTGCTGGCGCACTGCAACTGGCAGCCGACACGCGACGAGGCGCCAGCGCTCCTCCTGCTGCACGGCCTCGAAGGATCGAGCCGCGCGCACTACATGCGCGGGATCGCGGAGAAGGCATGGGCCGCGGGCTTCAACGTGGTGCGCCTCAATCAGCGCAACTGCGGCGGCACCGAACACCTGTCGCGCGGGCTCTACCATTCCGGTCTCACGCACGATCCGCTGTTGGTCATGCGGCACCTCATCGACGTCGAGCGCGTGCGGTCGATCGTGGTGGCGGGCTATTCACTCGGCGGCAACCTGACGTTGAAGCTGGCTGGCGACCTCGGTGCCGACGCGCCGCCGGAGTTGAAGGCTGTCTGCGCCGTCTCACCGACCATGGATCTCGCGCTGTGCGTCGATGCGCTCGAACGCCGATCGAACGTGCTGTATCAGTTCAACTTCATGCGTAACCTGCGCGCGCGCATGCGGCGCAAGGCTGCGCTGTTCCCCGATGTGTACGACGTCAGCAGGCTGAGAGGCGTGTGGACGGTGCGCGGCTTCGACGATGCGTTCACGGCGCCGCTGAACGGCTTCGGTACCGCGTCCCGCTACTACCAGGAGGCATCGAGCCTCCGCGTCGTCGAGCGAGCCAGCGTCCCCACGCTGATCCTCACGGCCGCCAACGACCCGTTCGTCCCTCCCGAGCAGTTCCGCCGGCCCGAAGTGGAGTCCAATCCGCACGTGCGCGTCGTGATCACCGACGATGGCGGCCACTGCGCGTTCGTGAGCGATCCCTGCGCGGACCACGACGGCTACTGGGCAGAACACGCCATCGTCCAGTGGGCCACCGCCCACACCGCCCGTCCGTGATGCACCGCGTCTGCGCCAGGGGTTGACACCGGCTCTCGGGCCGCCAGCCTCGGCGGGCTCTCTTCGAACGGAAGCCAGGGGCTTCAGCCGCTGGCACATCCCGCCGGCATCTTGATCTCCATGGTGTCGATGGTGTATCTAACTAAACGATTAGTTAATTCATCGCATGACCTCTCGTCCCCCACACTCATCCGCTCGCGCGACAAGACCGGCGGCCACCGCGGCCCGCCGCGTGCGCCGGCCCGGTCCGCCGCCGACCACCAGACGTCCGGCCACCGTCGGCGACACGAGCACGCGTCACCTCATCTTCGAGGCCGCCGCGCACGAGTTCTCCACGCATGGATTCGACGGCGCGAGCGTCGACGCCATCGCCCGCGCCGCGCACGTCAACAAGGCGATGCTCTACTACCACTTCGCCAGCAAGATCGGGCTCTATCGCGCGATCGTCGGCGACATGCTGCGCGCGGTGGAAGCCGGGGTGACTGAACTCGCTGCGAGTCGGGACACGCCCACCCGCAAGATCGAGCGCTTCATCGCCACGCTCGCCGCGCAGAAGGCGGCGCGGCCGTGGTTCCCGCCCCTCATGCTGCGCGAGATGTCCGACGGCGCGCCGCACCTGGATGCCGCCACGCTCGCCCACCTGCGCGCGATCTTCACCGCCTTCGGCAGCATCCTCGCCGCCGGGGCCGCGCGCGGCGAGTTCCGCCGCGTGCATCCGGTGCTGGCGTACGTCTCGATCATGGGTCCGATGCTGATGAACGCCGTGCGCGAGCGCGCCGCCGCCAAGCACGGCCGTCTCGACATCTCGCTCTTCGCCCCTGTCGCCACCGACGAACTCGTCTCGCACATGCAGCTCGCCGCGCGCCGCATGCTCGCTCCACTACGCGCCACGCCGAAGGGTCGTCAGCCATGACGTGCATCCGTCGTTCCTCGCTCGGCCACCCCATCCTCGTCATGACAGGACTCGTGTTCGCCGGCGCATGGGGGTGTCGCTCCGCGGAGGATCCGAACGTGCTGCGCGCGTCGGGACACGTCGAAGCCACCGACGTACGGCTGGCTCCTGAAGTCGGCGGACGCGTCATGGCGATCGACGTGAAGGAAGGCGATCGCATACAGGCCGGGCAGCGCGTGCTGACGCTCGATCCCACGGACATCACGCTGGCCATCGATCGCGCCCGCACCGAGCAGGCGTCGGCCGAGGCGCAGCTCCGGCTCGTTCAGGCGGCCGCACGCCCGGAGGACGTCCGTCAGGCCAGGGCACAGGTCGACGCGGCGCAGGCCGACGTCGTGTCCGCGCAGGCGGAGGTGACATCGGCGACCTCGGATCTCTCACGGTACGAGTTGCTGCTGACACGCGGGAGCGGCGCGCAGAAGCCCCGCGACGATGCCGCGACGCGGCGGGAGGTGGCCGCCGCCAGGCTGGATGCCGCGCAGCGGCGCGTCGATGCCGCACGCGCCACGCTGGCGCGCGTCAACGCCGGATCGCGACCCGAGGAGATCGCTGTCGCGCGCAGTCGCATCGCCACGAGCGTGGCCGCCATCGCCACGCTCGAGAAACAACTGAAGGACGCAACACTGCACGCGCCTGTCGGCGGCATCGTGACGAAGAAACTGGTGGAAACCGGCGAGATGGTCGCACCACGCGCACCTGTCGTGGTCATCACCGATCTCGATCACGCCTGGGCCGACGTCTACGTCCCCGAGCCGGCCGTCCCACGCATCATCGTCGGACAGCCCGCCACGCTCACCACCGACGCCGGTGGCGCCGGCATCACCGGCACGGTCACCTACATCTCGCCGACGGCGGAGTTCACGCCGCGCAACGTGCAGACCGCCGACGAGCGCGCGAAGCTCGTCTACCGGATTCGCATCACCGTCGACAACACCGCCGGCGTGCTGAAGCAGGGCATGCCGGTTGACGCGACACTCGCCCTCGCCTCGCTGGGCGATGCCCCCGCCACGCCACGATAGACCCGGCGTCGCGCGCACGCACCACGACGACACGAGCCCGGACCAACGGCATGTCCAGCACGCAGTCCCGCGCCGAGACGGAAGCGCCTCCTGACGCGACGCCAGCCATCACGCTGGTCGACGTGCGCAAGCGTCATGGCGCCGTGACGGCCCTGAACGGGCTGTCGTTCGATGTCACGCGCGGCGAGATGTTCGGACTCATCGGTCCCGACGGCGCCGGCAAGACCACCGCGATCCGCTCGATCTGCGGCCTGATCCATCCAGACGAGGGGCAGGTGCGCGTGCTCGGTCGGGACCCGGCGCGCGATCACCGCGCCATCACACGCGAAGTGGGCTACCTGTCGCAGCGCTTCAGCCTCTACGGCGACCTGACCGTTGACGAGAACATCGCGTTCTTCGCCGCCATCCACGAGGTGCCCGACTACGCGCAGCGCCGCGATCACCTGCTCGACATGACGCAGCTCACGCCGTTCCGGCGCCGGCTCGCCGACAAGTTGTCCGGCGGCATGAAGCAGAAGCTGGCGCTGGCGTGCACGCTGATCCATCGACCTGCCCTGGTCCTGCTCGACGAGCCCACCACCGGCGTCGACCCCGTGTCGCGCCGCGAGTTCTGGAAGCTGCTCTCGCACTTCCTCGAGAGCGGCATCACCATCCTGATGAGCACACCGTATCTGGACGAGGCCGAGCGGTGCCACCGCGTGGCACTGGTCCACGAGGGACGCCTGCTCGCCATCGATCGACCGGGCCGGCTCCGCACGTCGCTGCCCGGCATCTGGGTCGAAGGGTTCCCGCCGGACGTCCGCCTGGTGCGCGATCGCGTACGCGCCGCCGGGCATCGACACGTCGAGGTGTTCGGCGAACGCGTCCACGTGTGGCTGCCCGACGCGCGAGACGATGAGGACGCGCGTCGTATGCTACGCGCGCTGACGGAACGAGCCGGCGTGTCGCCATTCGACGTCCGGACGATCACGCCGTCGCTCGAAGACGTGTTCATTGCCAGGCTCGCGGCACTCGACTCCGCCGCGCCCATGGGAGACAGGTCATGACTGTGTCGTTGCGAGGCCGGGCCCTGAGGGCCGACCCTGCCATCTCCATGCCGGGGCGGGCTCGGAGCGCCGCCCCTGCCGTGTTGCCGTGTGTCGGACTGATGTTGGCCGCGTTGGTCGCGCCGGCGTTCGCGCAGCAGGCCACTCCCCTGCGCCTGACGCTCGACGAGGCCACGCGGCGTGCGCTCGACACCAGTCATCGACTGGCCGAGGGTCGTGCACGGCAGCAGAGCGCGGAAGCCACCGTGACGCTGCGGCAACGCGGCGACGATCCGACACTCACCGCCCAGGCCGGCTACACCCGCACGAACCACATCGAGGCGTTCGGCATCCCGCAACCCGACGGCCAGTTGCGCGTCATCTATCCCGACATCCCGAACAACTACCGCACGCGCCTGGAACTGGCGTGGCCGATCTACACCGCGGGGCGCACGGCCGCGCTCGAACGTGCCGCGCGAGCCGAGGCCACTGCCACGGGTTCCGATCTCGAAGCGGCCCGGCTCGACCTGCGGCTCGAAGTGGCACGCGCGTACTGGGCGCTGGTCACCGCGCGCGACACGGTGCGCGTGCTCGAAGCGGCGTTGCGTACAGCCGACCGGTCGCTCTCCGACGTCCGCAGCCGCGTGGACGTCGGGCTGCTGCCGCCCAACGACGTGTCGCGCAGCGAATCGCAGCGCGCGCGGCAGGAACTGCTGCTCGTCGACGCGCGCGGGCGCGTCGAATCGGCATCGGTGGACCTGCGGCGCCTCATCGGCGACACGGATGCCGCGCCAATCGAACCGGCCGACGCGCTCGACGCGCCGCCGGATGCCGCCGGCCCCGCGACCACGCTCATCACCGAAGCGCTCGCGCAGCGTCCCGAACTCGCGGCGCTCGCCACGCGCACCCACGGCGCCGAGGCGCGGATCGACGCCATCTCCGCCGCGCGCAAGCCCACCATCGCGGTCGTGTCCGGCGTCGACTACGCGCAGCCCAATCCGCGCATCTTCCCGCGTCAGGCACGGTGGGAGGATTCGTGGGACGCCTCGGTGAACATCACGTGGCAGCTGTGGGACTCGGGCCGCACCTCCGCCGAACGCGCCGCAGCACGGCACGACGTGGAGGCGCTGCGCGAACGACGCAACGACATGGAAGCGCAGATTCGCGCCGACGTCAGCAAACAGCTGATCGCGCTGGCGTCGAGTCGCGCGGCGCTGGCGCCCGCGCAACTGGCCGTGACCAGCGCGCAGGAAACGCAGCGCGTCGTCGCCGATCGCTTCGAGGTCGGCGTGGCCACCACGCTCGACGTCCTCGACGCGCAGCTCGAAGTGCTGCAGGCCGAACTCGACCGATCGCGGGTGCTCGCCGACATCAGGCTCAACGAGGCACGGCTCGCGCGCGTGCTGGGACGATGACCATGACGTCCGGCCACCACGACGATCGCGGCGGACCTGCCATCGACGTGCAGCACCTGTCGCGCCGCTTCGGTGACTTCGTGGCGGTCGACGATGTGTCGTTCACCGTGGGGAAGGGCGGGGTGTTCGGGTTCCTCGGTGCCAACGGTGCGGGCAAGAGCACCACCATCCGCATGCTCTGCGGCCTGCTCGCTCCCACGAGCGGCACGGCACTGGTCGGCGGCATCGACGTCTCCCGCGATCCCGAGGGCGTGAAGCGGCACATCGGCTACATGTCGCAGCGCTTCTCGCTCTACGAGCCGCTCACCGTCGATCAGAACATCGACTTCTTCGGTGGGGTGTACGGACTGGCGGGCCGCCAGCTGGAGGAGCGTCGCGCGTTCGTGCTGGACATGGCCGGCCTGCGCGGTCGCGAGCGCACGGTGACGCGCACGCTCTCGGGCGGGTGGCGCCAGCGGCTGGCGCTCGGTTGCGCCGTGCTGCACCAGCCCCCGATCGTCTTCCTCGACGAGCCCACCGGTGGCGTCGATCCCGTGAGCCGGCGGCGGTTCTGGGATCTCATCGGCGCGCTGGCCCACGAGGGCGTGACGGTGCTCGTCACCACGCACTATCTCGACGAGGCGGAGCACTGCCACCGGCTCGCGATCATCCACCGCGGACGCCTCGTGGCGCTGGGCTCGACGGCCGAGCTGAAACAGGTGTTCGCCGCGCGGCCAATCGTCGAGGTGCAGTCGTCGCGGCCCGTGGACGTCATGGCGGTCCTCGACACGCTGGCCGACGTGGAGAAGACAAGCATCTTCGGCACTACCGTGCACGCGGTGCTGCGTCACGCCGACGTGCCCCCGGCGCGGCTGGTCGACGCGCTCACGGCGCAGGGACTCGACGTCGCGGCTGCGGGGCTGGTCGATCCCTCCCTCGAAGACGTGTTTCTCGATGTGGTCGAAAGCGTCGGCTCGGAGCGGGCCGCGTGATCGCCACCACGCGCGCGGTGATGGTGAAGGAACTGCGACAAATCCGTCGCGACCGCCGCACGCTGCTCATCCTGGTGTTCGTGCCGGCACTGTTCCTGCTGCTCTACGGCTACGCGCTGAACTTCGACATCCGCAACATCGCCCTGGCGGTGGAGGATCGCGATCACTCGGCCGAGAGCCGGGCGCTCGTGGCGGCGTTCACCAACTCCGGCTATTTCCGCTTCGCGGGCGCGGTCTACAGCGACGCGGAACTCCAACGGCGCATCGACGCCAACGAGGCACGGGCGGCACTGGTCATTCCGGCCAACTACGGTCGCGATCTGGCGCGCGGCATCCCCACACGCGTCCAGGTCATCGTCGATGGCGACAACGCGACCACGGCATCGTCAGTGGTCGGTTACGCGACGGCGATCGTGGCCGGCACCGGCGCCGAGTTGGTGGCGGCGCAGACGACCGGCGGGCGTGGACCCGCGCGGCCGCTCGTCGACTTCGAACCTCGCGTCTGGTACAACCCGCAGCTGCGCAGCACGCTGTTCCTCGTGCCCGGCCTCATCGCCTACATCTCGATGATCACGGCCGTCATCTCCACGGCGCTGGCCGTGGTGCGGGAGAAGGAACGCGGCACCATGGAGCAGATCCGCATGGCGCCCGTGAGTCCGCTGGCGTTCGTGCTCGGCAAGACCATCCCCTATTCGGCGATTGCCTTCGTCTCGGCCGTGCTCATCGTGCTGGTGAGCATGGTCCTCTTCGGCCTGCCCCAGCATGGCGCGTGGTGGCTGCTGTGCGTGACGATCGGCGTGTTCCTGGTTGGCGCGCAGGGGCAAGGGCTGCTCATCTCCACGCTGTCGGCCAATCAGCAGGTGGCGTTCCAGATCGCACTGCTTTCGAGCTTCCTCCCCACCTTCGTCCTGTCGGGATTCATCTTCCCCGTCACCAGCATGCCGGCGGCGGTGCAGGTCGTCACCTACGCCGTCCCGGCGCGCTATTTCATCGGCGCGCTGCGTGCAGTAGTACTCAAAGGTGCTGGCGTCGACGTCGTGTGGCAGCAACTCGCGGCGTTGACGATGTTCGCCGCCGTGATGATCGGACTGGCATCGCTGCGGCTGCAGCGGGAGTGGCGCTGATGCGCATGGCGCTGCGTCGCATTCGCTGCCTGATCGTCAAGGAGCTCATCGAGCTTCGCGGCGACCCGCGATTGTTCGGCATCGTCATCATGGCGCCGATCATCCAGTTGTTCGTGCTCGGCTACGCCGCCACCACCGACGTGAAGAACATCCCGCTCCTCGTCGTCGACGCGGATCACTCCGTCGAGAGCCGGAGCCTGATCGACAGCTTCGCGGCGTCGGCCAACTTCGTCGTCGTGGACGAGCCGACGGACACGCGCGCCATCGATGGACACCTGGAGCACGGCACCGCCTGGATGGCGCTCACCATCCCTCGCGGGTTCGGTACCGACGTGACGGCCGGCCGCTCGACAAGCGTGCAGGTGACCGCCGACGGCACGGATGCCACCTCCACGGGCGTGGCGCTCGGTTACGCCCGCACCATCGTCGCCGCGTATTCGGCCGAGCGGTCGGCGGCGCGCGTCGGACGGCAACCGGTCCTGCCCGTCGACGTCGAACTGCGCGTGTGGTTCAACCCGCGTCTCGAGAGTCGCGACTTCATGGTCCCGGGCATCGTCGCCCTGCTGCTGCTCGTCATCACGACCAACCTGAGCGCGATGGCCATCGTGCGCGAGCGCGAGATCGGCACGCTGGAGCAACTCAGCGTCACGCCGCTGGCGCGCTGGGAACTGATCGTGGGCAAGCTCCTGCCCTATGCGCTGATCGGGATGGTCGACGTGCTGCTGGTGACGGCCGCTGCCGTCGCCTGGTTCGAGGTGCCGCTGCGCGGCAGCTTCACGCTGCTCCTCGGGTGCAGCGTGATCTACCTGCTGTCCACGCTGGGCCTGGGCCTGTTCGTGAGCACCATCTCGCAGACGCAGCAGCAGGCGTCGATGACATCCACGTTCTTCTTCCTCACGCCGATGATCTACCTCTCGGGCTTCACGTTCCCGATCGAGAACATGCCGGAGTGGATTCAGTACGTGACCTACGCGATTCCGCTGCGCTATTTCCTGGTGATCGTCCGCGGCATCTTCCTGAAGGGCGTCGGCGTCGACATCCTGTGGCCGCAGATCGCCGCGCTGCTGGCGTGCGGGTTGTTCCTGATCACCCTGGCCACCCTGCGCTCCAGCAAACGCCTCGCGTAACCGCAATGCCGAGTGCCGCGACGCCGGAAATGGCGCCCGCCGCGCCACCCGCCATCCGGATTCTACGGGAGGCCCGTCAGGCGCTGGCTCAATTCACGCAATTGCCTGCGCACGTCGGCGTCGTTGGCCTGCTGATGCGGGGCGCCCGGCTTCGTGCCGATGAAGTAGGTCCCGCTCGGCTCCGTCGTGACGATGGCGTTCATCACCGCTTCGGCGCCCTCATCCACCGTGGATGTCGGCGTGCGCCCCATGGATCGCACCATCGTCGTGTCCATGTACGTGGCCGGATGCAGGGCCTGCGCCACGATGCCCCTGGTCTTCAGCGTCTGCGCCAGGTCGATGGTGAACATCACCTGCGCCAGCTTGCTCTGACCGTACGCGCGGCCCGACGAGTAGCCGCGCTCCAGCATCACGTCCGAGAAGTCGAGCGGCGACGCCGCCAGCGACGAGACGTTCACGATGCGCGGCGACTGTCCCCGCTCGAGGAGCGGCAGCAGCGCGTACGTAAGCGCGTAGCCAGACAGATAGTTCACCGCGAACTGCATTTCGTGTCCGTCGGCGCTCAGTGTGCGCGTGGGCACGATGATGCCGGCATTGTTGACGAGCAGGTCGAGTCGCTGATGATCGCGCGTGACGTCGGCGGCCAGGCGGCGAACCTCGGCGAGCGAGCCCAGATCGGCCTTATAGAAGCGTGCCGACCCTTTGCCGGCCTTCACGATTGCGTCCACCACCGCCGCACCGCGCTCGGCGTTACGCCCGTGCACGATGACGTAGGCCCCCTGAGCGGCCAGCCGGCGCGCCACCTCCCGGCCGAGCCCGTCGGTGGAACCCGTCACCAGCACGATGCGCTGTCCGGCAGCCGGTCTCGCGGGACCAGCCCCCGGTGACGGCTGCGCATACACGACGGCAGCAGCAGTGAAGAGCAGGGCCACGGTGACAAGCGCAACGTTGGTCATGACAGTCGTCCTCCGAAGTGTCGATCCTCGCCGGGTTGGCACACTGGCGTCTGCAATGCCGAATGCCGCGATGCCGGGGATGTGGACACACACCATACACTCGGCTCATACATTTCGCTCAGCGCGCATCCGGGAAGGCGACGAGTCACTCTGGACTTGATTTGAGTCCAGTCAGCGAGCAAACTGGACTCGATGGACTACCAGTCTGCCTTCACGGAGATCCTGGCCGAGACACGGGACGAGCCCGCCACGCCGTACCTGCACCGTGGGCTCGACTACGCCGTCGTGCCGCGCAAGGCAGTCGTCCTCAAGGGCGTCCGACGATCCGGGAAGTCCACACTCCTTCGTCAGGCCGGAGACGACCAAACCGGTGCCGGACGACTCTGTCTCCACATGAACTTCGTGGACGATCGCCTCGCCGGCCTGACGGGCGCACATCTCGGCGCCCTGCTTGACGCGTTCCACCGCGTGTATCCGCAGACGCGCCCGGCGCAGCCCCTCACCCTGCTGCTGGACGAACTGCAGGTGGTGGAGGGATGGGAAGCGTTCGTCGAGCGACAACTCCGCGTCCGCGATCGTCGCGTCTTCGTCACGGGATCGAGCGCCAAGCTGCTGAGTCAGGAGATCGCGTCGGCCATGCGCGGGCGCAGCCTGTCCTACGAAGTCTTCCCGTTCGACTTCCCCGAGTTCCTCGCTCTTCAGGGCGTACTGCCATCGCGACTGCCGCTCGGGGCCGACGAGAAGGCCATGGTGAAGGCCCATTTCCGACGGTACCTCATGGAAGGAGGCTTCCCGGAGACCATCGGACTCGACAGGTCGACGCAGGTGCGCATGCTCCAGGAGTACCTGGACGTCCTGCTCCTGCGGGACGTCATCGAGCGGCACGATACGTCGTCTCCGACGATGATCCGGCGATTCCTGTTGCTGCTCGTGAACCGCTTCGCGAGTTCCGTGACGATCAATCGATGCGTGGAACTGCTGCGCGCGCAAGGCCTGGGCACCGCGAAGGCCCATCTCAGCGAGGTGCTGGACTGGTTCCACGATGCGTATGCGGTTTTCCCGGTCAAGGTGCTCAGCGAGTCGGTGCAGAAGCAGAACACCAACCCGCGGAAGCTGTACGTCATCGACAACGGTCTCATCAACGCGGCAACCACAGGACGGCTGCACAACGAGGGCCGTCTTCTCGAGAACCTCGTATTCCTGACCTTGCGCCGACGCGGCCATGACGTTCACTACCTCAGGACGCGCAGCGGCTACGAGGTCGACTTCCACTCCGAGTCAGAGGGCCTCGTCCAGGTCGCGTGGACGCTCGCCGACGAGGGTACGCGCACTCGCGAAGTCCGCGCACTCGAGCAGGCCATGGAAGAACTGTCGATCAAGGAAGCCACGCTGGTCACGAGCGAGGAGTCCGGCACCATCGCCCTGCCGTCAGGCGTCGTCCACGTACGGCCGGCATGGGAGTGGGTACTCGACGAGCGCCCGACCACGCGCCACGCCTGAGGCAGAACAGCCGGGGCTTCCAACGTCCCGTCACGTGGCCGGTGCGGGCAGCCGACCGTCGACGAGAAACTCCTCACGCGGGAAGGTGAAGGCGGCGACGTCGAAGAAGTTGCGCCGCACGCACTCGACATGCAACCTCGTGGCCGTGCAGTGCCACGTTTCCAGATCGCGCGGCCGAGCGGTACCGAACACCGCCGGCGTGAAGATGCCGATGTTCACGCCCCCTCGCCGATCGCGCGCGGAGGGGTACCTGAAGGCTTCCACCGACGCGTCCCGCATGGCCCGGCCGAGCGCCTGCGTCGCCGCGTAGTCGGTGGGCGATGTGATGGTCGCCCGATGCGCACGGAACGGCGCGACAGTCAGGTCGATGCCGCGAGTGGTCCGCACCCGTACCATGAACGCCGTGTGCCAGGTGGCGACGACGTCGAGATCGGCACGAGTCCCATCGAGAAAGACCAGACGGTAGTACGCCAACTCGGCGAACGCCGTCTGCCGCTCTTCGGAGCCATACCAGAGGCTTCGCTCGTGCCGTGCGCCGAAGCGCGAGCCGTGCTCGAGCGGCGGATAGCGGAACGGCGTGGAGAGCAGCACGTGCAGGCGACCGGCACGCGACGGTGGTTTGGCCGCTTCGATGAGTTGTTCGAGCAGCGCCTGCTCTTCGAGGGAGTCGACCAGCTTGCGCGTCGACACGTGATGCTGTGACTCGACCACGCGCCAGGGCGACAGCCGGAGCGGGCGGAGTCTCGCCTTCCGAAGATCGTCGAGCACGTGTGTCACATCCGGCCGCGCATGCCGTCCAGATACCGGACGACATCCACCAGCCCCTGCACGCTCGCCAGCCGTTCCGCCGGAACGCCTCCGAGATGATCGTTCTGCGCCGAGAGCCACGCCCGCGCCTGCGCGTCGTTACCGCCGACGAGCGTATCCAGGCTCCGATACAGACGCAGGAAGAGGAGCGCGAGCTCGCCCTCCTTGCTCGACGGGTCGATGCCGCGGCCCCGTGTCAGCCGAGACACGGACGCCTCGCTCGCGCCGAGGATCGCGGCGACGTCGCGCTGGCGCAAGTCGAGTCGCGCCGCAGCGTTGAGCACAGCCTTCGCGAGAACAACCTCCGGCGCGATGTCGGACTGTCTCGATCCGAGATTCATCATGTGAAATCATATTGACCATTCAAGTCACGTGCAATATGCCCCCCTCTCCCTGTCATCCGGACGGGGCCGCCCCGCCCGCGCGCAGGCGAGCCTCCCGTACCCGCGCTGTTCGCGCCAAGGACGGGTGGGGCTGTCCGGCGACAGGACCCGCGCCACAGTGCCGGCCGCGGATTAGCTCAGACAGGCCTTGAAGCGCGATGCGAACTCGGGGCCCTTGCCCTCGTCTTCGTGCTTGAAGTAGACGAACGTCTCGCGCCAGTGCGGCTGCTGATCCTGGACGTAGCGCGCCCAGCGCTCGATGTCGGCGTCCGTGTAGCCCTCGTCGCGCAGACGGAGGTAGCCGTAGTCGGCGGTGCGTACGAGCGGCGTGTGGCGCTCGGGACTGTCGGCGAGACACAGCGCGAGGTTGCGCGACTGCAGGATGGCGTAGACCTCGTCGGTCCACCATGACGGGTGCCTGAACTCGAACGCCGCACGCAGCGCCGGCGGCAGTTCGTCGACGAACGCCTGCAGCAGCGGCGCGTCGCACTTGAAGTGCGGATTGAGCTGCACGAGCACGCACCCGAGGCGCGGGCCGAGCGCGGCACCGGCGGCGCAGAACGCTCGCAACGGGTCCGAGACGTCCTTCAGCCGGCGATCGTGGGTGATGCGCTTGGGTGCCTTCAGCGTGAACGTGAAGCCCTCGGGCACCTGCGCGGCCCAGCCCTCCACGAGGGCGGCCGTTGGCATGCGGTAGAACGTGTAATTGATCTCCACCGTGTCGAAGACGCCCGCGTAGTACGGGAGCATCGCCTTGGCGGCGATCTTCTCCGGGTAGAAGCGGCCTTTCCACTCTGGGTAGTTGTATCCGGACGTCCCTACGTGAATCATCTGTCACGTCCTCTGTGATGCCGACCTGTCGATTCACGCGCGCCGAACGGCGCCTCATCGCGAGCCTGCGTACACCTCCCGAGGTACAACGCTGGCTCAACGCCCTTCCTTACAACGCCGAGCCCGATGGCGACACGCAGCGGTCCTTCCGCACCGTTGTCGCGCTCGGCACGGCGCACTGCATGGAAGCCGCGCTCAGCGCCGCCGTGATCCTCGAAGCGCACGGCTGGCCGCCGCTCGTGATGAGTCTCGAGTCCGAAGACAAGCTCGATCACGTGGTGTTCGTCTACCGCACGGCCACTGGCTGGGGCAGCATCGGCCGGTCGCGCGACCCTGGCCTGCACGGGAGGCGTCCGGCGTTCCGCACGCTCCGCGCGCTCGCCGCCAGCTACGTCGATCCGTACGTGGACGCCACCGGACGCATCACCGGCTACGGCGTGCTCGACCTGCGGACCGTCGACCGCTACGACTGGCGCTGCTCCACGCGCAATCTCTGGCACATCGAACAGCTGCTCCGCGACCTTCCGCACGTCGCGCTGCGTACGAGCAACGCGCGCATCGACGGGCTCCGCCGCCGCTACCACGCGTTCATAGCCGCGCATCCGGGATTCAAGCCGCTCTACTACACCGGCCAGCACCGTTGGCACCCGCTGCCATCGGTGTTCGATTCGTCCGTGCGTCTCGCGCGGACGCTCGCACGCGCGGGCACGAGCCGTCTCAGTCGAGGTCGAACGCGCGCTCGGGCCTCGTGATCGGCTCCTTGCGCGCCTGTTCGAGCGCCTCCTTGAAGCGGCGGTCGAGGTCGTCGCCGCGGTTCTTCTCAGCCTGGAACGACTGCTCGAACAGTCGTTCGCGCGCGGCGGCTTCCTCCGCCAGGAGCCGGTGCGCATCGTCGATCTCGCGGACGGGCCCGGTGCGGGCCTCCTTGTGCGAGACCACGCGCTTCAGGTTCACGTCCACCACGAGCTCGGCGCGGCAGCAGGGGCACTGGACGGTGAGTTCGGAGGCGAGGCGACTCATGGCGGGTTCCCTTTCCGGACGCGGAATGACGTAATCTGGAAGACACCCCGCGCGTCGGGGGATCATGACACAGCACGCTCACTCTCGCGCGCCCGCCACGCGCCGCCTGCGCCTGGCGACATACAACATCCACAAGGGCCGCGGCATGGATGGCCGTACGCGCATCGACCGCATCGCGGAGGTCATCGCGAGCCTCGATGCCGACGTCATCGCGTTGCAGGAAGTGGTGGGCGGTGGCCCCGAAGAAGAGGGTCAGGCCGCAGACCTGGCCGCCAGGCTCGGCATGGGGTGGACGATGGATGCCGTCCGGCTCCTGCGCGGGAAGTCGTATGGCAACGTCGTGCTCAGCCGCTTCCCGATCGCACAATCCCAGGCGTGCGACCTGTCGTGCGACAAGCGCGAGCCGCGCGGCTGCATGCGGGTGGACGTGGACCTGCAGGGGCAGGTGCTGCATCTCTTCAACGTCCATCTGGGCACCGCCGTCATGGAGCGTCGGAAGCAGGCGCCGCGCCTGGCCGAGTTCGTCGCCGACCACACCATGCCCGGCCCGAGGGCGTTGCTCGGCGACTTCAACGAGTGGGTGAAGGGGCTCACGTCGAAAACGCTCGGCTCGATGCTCGAAGGCGTCGATCTCTCGCAGCACCTCCGTCGGCGCCGCACGTATCCCGGCGTACTGCCGATGTTTCACCTCGATCACATCTACGTGGCAGGTGGACTCGAAGTCGAGAAGGTCAGCCTCCCCCGCACCAGGCTCACGCTGGTGGCCAGCGATCACCTCCCCCTCGTCGCCGACGTCGTCCTTCCCGACGGCTCTCGGCGCGGGTGAGGACGCGGGTCCTGCCGCTCGACAACCCAACCCGTCCTCAGCGCGAACGGTCGTTGTACGGCGGACGCGCTTGCGGGCGGGGCAGCCCCGTCCGGCGCCACCGCGTCCGCGACGCGCGCGCAGCGACGCTCACGGGAGTGTCGCTGCCGCACGTTGTCGGGCAGGCGTGAAGCGCTCGCGCGTATCCGCGACGGTGCGGGCGGTGCCGTAGATCGCCCCGGTCACGCGGCGCAGTTTCGCGAAGTCGATGCGGTCGATCTCATCGTCGAGGCCGTGATAGTCCGCGTGCAGGCCCGTGAAGAAGAACGCGACGGGGATGCCGTGCTTCGCGTACAGGTAGTGGTCGCTCCGCCGGTAGATATCGGCGGGGTCGTCCGGCGCATCGAGCGCGTAGTCGAACCGCACGCCCGACGGTCCGGCGGATTCGGCGACGAGCGTGCCGAAGGCCTCGGAGATCCGCCGCGAACCGACCACATAGACCGAATCGCGCTCGGTGAGCGGCAGCGCGCCGGCGGGCACGGGCGACCCTACGTCGCGGCCACGTCCGATCACGTCGACGTTCAGCTGCGCGACGATGCGATCGAGTGGGACGGTGGGATGGTCGGTGAAGTAGCGGGAGCCCCAGAGGCCGGACTCCTCGCCCGTGTGCCACACGAAGAGAAGCGAGCGGCGCTGGCGCGGAGACGTCGACGCGAACGCCTCGGCCATCGCGAGCAGCGCCACCGTCCCGGACCCGTCATCGTCGGCACCGTTGTAAATCGCGTCGCCGGCAGCGTTCGGCGTCGACGCCACGCCGAGGTGATCGTAGTGCGCGCCGAGCGCGACGTACTCGTGCCGTGCCTGCGCATCGCCGCCTTCGAACACGCCCACCACGTTGCTCGTGGTCACGCGCGCGGTCTTCGCGGCAACGACGAGATGCACGCGCTTGCCCGGCGACAGCACGAACGGCTCCGCGGGTTCGCGACGGACGGCGCGCTGGAACACCTCCTGCGATGACACGCGCTCGCCTTCGAACAACGCGCTGATGGCGCGCACCGAGAGCGTGGCCGACGGCAGGACAGATGCGTCAGCAGAGGCGAACGCATCGACGGTGACCGTACTGCGCGTGCGACGTGTCTCGAGCGTCGCGTTCCATGCGTCGAGCGTCGGGTAGTCCGGCAGATAGAGCACGCCGACGGCCCCACGCGCGCGCGCCGCGTCCTCGGTGAACTCCCAGTCGTCACCGCGCGGGCCCGTCAGGTCGGACCGCGAAAATCCCACGGGCAGCCCGAGGTGCGAGACGACGAAGCGACCGCGCACGTCGACATCCTTGTAGGGATCGACCCCACGCGAGCGAATCACCGTGCCGTTGCCCACGTAGACGAGACCGCCGTCGGCGCTGCCATAGGCGTCGCGCGGCAGGAAGCCGGCGCCGGCCGCGAAGCGCTGGTCGCCGATCGTCAGGCTCGTGCCGTCCTCGTCGAGCTGTCGTCGCGTGAGCGCGAGCGTCTGGAGGAACGTCCCGTTGTCGCCCGCCGGCGTGAGGCCGATGCGCTCGAGCCGCGACGCGATGAACGCGGCCGCGACGTCGAGTCCCGCCGACGGCGTCTTGCGCCCCTCGAGCGCGTCCGACGCGATGAACGTCAGGTCGGCGCGCAACTGACGCTCGGTGATCCGTTCGGCGCCTGCCGCCGCACGGCCCCGGCGTCCGCCCTGGGCGTGCAACAGGTCCGGCGCCACGACAGCGCCACCGACGGCAGAGATGACGAGCACCGCGACCGGAGCGAGCACACGCAGGCGGAACACGTGAGCAGTGTAGGACATCGATTCCGGCAACGGGTAACCGGCAACCGGCAACCGAGGTGCCTGTCAACCACCACAGCGTAGACGCCGGACTTGTCCGGCAGTCAGCGATCACCGCCCGCCGGATGAAATCCGGCGGCTACACCGGCGATCAGACGGCCCATTGCCGGTTGCCGGCTGTGCCCCTTGACATCGCCACCGTACTAGTTGCACTAATACACTCGTGCTACCCTTCCGCATCGAGCTCGTGCCGGCGATTCCCGTCTACGAGCAGCTCGTGTCGGCCGTGACGCGCGCCGTCGTCAGTGGCGAACTGAAGGCAGGCGACGCGTTTCCGTCCGTGCGGACGATCAGCCAGGCCCTGCGCATCAACCCGAACACGGCGCAGAAGGCCGTCGCGCAGTTGACGGCGCTGGGGTTGCTGCACGTCCATCCCGGCGTGGGCACGCGCGTGGCGGTGCCGCCTCCGGCGTCTCGCGCGTCGAGCACCACGCACCTCCGTCCGCAGGCCGCCGACCTCGTCCTCGAAGCGCGACGCCGTGGCCTGTCGCTTGCCGACGTCACGGACCTCGTCGAGGCAGAGTGGCAGCGTCTCGATCCTGTTCGCAAAGGAGCCCGTCGTGGCTGATCCCATCATCGCCGACGCGTTACGCCGCGCGTTCGGCAGCAAGACCGCCGTGGACGACGTGTCGTTGCACGTGCCTGCCGGCAAGGCCGTGGGGCTCATCGGCGCCAACGGCGCGGGCAAGTCCACGCTGCTGAAGATGCTCGTGGGCCTGCTCCAGCCGTCGCGCGGGCGCGCAACCCTCATGGGGCACGACACACGGACGCTTCCGGCGTCGGTGTTCGCGCGCGTCGGCTACATGGCCGAGTGCCAGCACCTGCCGGCCGTACGAACGGTGCGCGATCTCCTCGCGTACTGCCGCCCGCTCTATCGCACCTGGGATGCCGCCCTCGCGACCCGACTGCTCGATCTGCTGACCCTGTCGCCATCGACGGGCCTGGTGCGTGCGTCGCGAGGCGAGCGCATGAAGGCCGCGCTGGTCGCGACACTCGCGTTCCACCCGGATGTCCTCGTGCTCGACGAGCCGCTCGAAGGCCTCGATCCCCTCACGCGGGAACAGGTCGTGGATGGCCTGCTCGAGCTCGTGAGCGCCGAAGGAGCAGTCAGGCCCGTACATCACCTCGCAGGATGTCGACGTCGAGTTCGACATGCCCTCGACCGTTCAGTAGCCCGCCGACCTTCGACGGTCGGGCCCGGAGGGCCGACCCTACCTACCGCCGCAGTTGGTAGGGCCGGCTCTCCGAGCCCGGCCCGCGCCGCAACGGGCGACAACAAGGGTCGCCCCTACACCCGCGGAGTCCGACACAAGCCCTTTTTCCGTTTGAGCCGTAAGCCGTAAGCCGCCCTGCGCCGCAGGCTCGTCCGTGGAACCTCTCGGCTATGGACTCGTATGCTACCAATGTGATATCACTTCGACATCACACGGCAGGGTCGGCTCCCGGAGCCATCGCACGGAGGAACCTCGATGATTCGCGAACGTGAACGAACGGTCATGAACGGCGCGCTGATGCTCCTCGTGGGCGTGGCGGGCGCGGCACTGGCGTGCTGGTGGTTCATCTCCGCGATCAAGACCAAGGACGGGGCGCAGCTCGGTGGGGCCCTCCTGCTGTTTGTCACGATGCTGACGGTGCTCGCGGGCCTCTTCACCGTCGCGCCCAACGAAGCGCGCGTCCTCCAGTTGTTCGGCGACTACGTGGGCACGACGCGAACGCCGGGCCTGCGCTGGGCGAACCCCCTCTACACGAAGTTGAAGGTCTCGACGCGGGTGCGCAACTTCGAATCGTCGAAGCTGAAGGTCAACGACCTCGAAGGCAACCCGATCGAGATCGCCGCTGTGGTGGTGTGGCGCGTGGTGGACACGGCCGAAGCCGTATTCGAGGTGGACGACTACACGAACTACGTCCACGTGCAGAGCGAGTCGGCGCTGCGCAACCTGGCGACGAGCTACCCGTATGACGGGCACGACGACCACGAGTCGCTGCGCGGCTCGACGGCGAAGGTGGCCGATCACCTGAAAGAGGAGATCCAGGAGCGCCTGTCGAAGGCCGGCGTCGAGGTGCTGGAGGCGCGCATCAGCCACCTCGCCTACGCGCCGGAAATCGCCGCCGCGATGCTCCAGCGCCAGCAGGCCGGCGCCATCATCGCCGCCCGCCAGCGCATCGTCGAAGGCGCCGTGGGGATGGTGGAGATGGCCCTGGAGCTCCTCTCGGCCAAGCAGGTGGTCGAACTCGACGAGGAGCGGAAGGCGCAGATGGTGAGCAACCTGCTCGTGGTCCTCTGCGGCGAACGCAGCACGCAGCCGGTGATCAACGCGGGCACGATCTACCAGTAGGAAACCGCGCCGAAGGGACGATGGCTCAACGACGCGCCTTCCTCGTACGGATCGATCCGCTGGTGCTCGACGCGGTGCAGCGGTGGGCGAACGACGATCTGCGCAGCCTCAACGGGCAGATCGAGTTCGTCCTCCGCCAGGCCCTCGTGCGGGCCGGGCGGGGGGTGGAGCGGGACGGGAAGACCGACACGCCTCCCGCGTCCGGCGACTCGGTCGCCGGCGCAGACTCGTAAGCGAAGGCCGACGTTCAGCCTTCCTCTTCGTACTCTTCTTCTTCGAGGAACCCGAGACGGGTCGAGGGGCGCAGCGATTCGCGCGTGTCGAACACCGGGAGTCCGGCTACGTGCAGCGTCGACGCACACTGCGGCGACTTGTCGTCGACGACGACCACGACCGGACTGCCTTCGACGCCCGCGCGGAACGTGATACGGCAACCGCACGCGAGCCGGGCGTGGGTGAATCCTCCGAGGGCTCTGTCGGTCGACACCCGACGATCATAGCACCGAGCCTGCTGACCTGCCGCGCTGCGTCCAGGCGATGACGTGTCCGGTTGCCGGTTGCCGGTTGCCGGTTGCCGTCAGAGAAGCCGCCTGATCTCCTTCTCCACCTGTTCCTTGGACGCCAGCCCCATGTGACGTTTGCAGATGGTGCCGTCGCGGCCGATCATCAGCGTCATGGGCAGGCCCCACAGCGGGCCGTACGCCTCGTCGATGTCGTCGCGCTCGTTGGCGACCAGCAGCGGGTAGTTCACCTTGTATTCGTCGCGGAAGGCCCCGAGCAGCGCGGGGTCGTCCTGCACCTGCACGCCGATGAACGCCACGCCCTGGCTCCGGTACTGCTCCTGGAGCTGCACGAACATCGGCGTCTCGAACTTGCACGGCCCGCACCAGGTGGCGAAGAAGTTGAGCATCACCACCTTGCCCGTGTAGTCGGCCAGACGCACGGACTTGCCGTCCACGTCGGTCACCGTGAAGCTGTAGTCGGCCCGCGTCGGCTTCGCGTCGCAGCCCGCCACCGCCGCCCCGGGTACGGCCGCCGTGCTCGTGCCGAGCGGAATGAAGGGCACCGCCGCCAGTCCGAGCCCCAACGCCCCCACCCCAGCCAGGATCCACCGCATGTTCATGAAGTCAAGTGTAGCAGCCGGCAACCGGCAACCCGGCAATCGGCAACCGGACATCACCATCGCGCGCAGTGCCGGTATTCGGTCATGGTGTCCGGCGCCGGTTGCCGGTTGCCGGTTCCCCTGTTTGCAGTACCATGACGCAGAGCTGCCCAGCTGTGTGCCCAGCGCCCTGCCTTTTCGCACGTCCCGAGGAGATTGCATGCTTACGCCGTTACGTGCGTGGCGCCGCGTCGCTGCCCTAGGCGTCCTGCTGGCGTCGAGTGGAATGCCCGCGCTCGCGCAGACGCCATTCGTGCCGTACTTCGGCAAGAACGAGGTCCGTTACGACAACTTCAAGTGGCAGATCTACACCACCGACCACTTCGAGGTGTACTACTACCCCGAGACCGAGGAGCACCTCGAGCGGATCGCGGGGTATGCCGAGAGCGCGTACCAGAAGATCTCGTCGGAACTGAAGCACGACCTGGCCTTCAAGGTCCCGCTCCTGATCTTCAAGACGCAGTCCGAGTTCCAGCAGCAGAACGTGATCCCGGGCGCGGTCAGCGAGGGGGTCGCGGCGTTCGCCGAGCCGTCACGCAACAGGATGCTCGTGCCCATCGACGAGCCGCCAGACCAGTTGTACCGGCTCATCACGCACGAACTGACGCACATCTTCGAGTTCGACATCATCCCACGCTCGCTCGTGCGGCGAACCGTGCCGCTGTGGGTGGACGAGGGGCTGGCCGACTACATGGCCGGCGTGTGGAACCCCCTCGACCTGATGACGGTCCGCGATGCGGCGGTGGCCGACATCATCCCGAAGATGAGCAAGATGGAGGGCTATGGCGCGTCGGGCCCCTCGCGGCTCGTCTACAACCTCGGGCACGCGTGCTTCGAGTTCGTCGAGGCGCGATGGGGCAAGGAAGGCATCAGGCAGTTCCTGTTCGCGCTGCGCAAGAGCGTGATCGGCGGCGGCGACGCCGCGTTCGAGGAGGCCTTCCGCGTCACGGCCGACGAGTTCGATCAGCAGTTCGACAAGTACATGAAGGATCGCTTCAAGGCGTTCCGCGACAAGGAGCGTCCCGCCGACTACGGGCGCAACCTGGCGCCCGATCGCCGCGAGTCGAAGTTCACGGCGATCCTCTCTGTGGAACCGTCTCCGTCGGGTGACCTGCTCGCGGCGGTGGCCGGCAATCGCAAGGAAGGCGAAGTCGACATCATCCTGCTGTCCACCAAGGACCGCTCCGTTGTCAGGAACCTGACGCCCGGCTTCAGCAAGGACAAGGGCTTCGAGTACATCGCGCTCCCCGGCGCGCGGTGGATCCGCGTGCCGTGGCTGGCGTGGTCGCCGGTGGGCGACAGACTGGCCTATTTCGTGCGGACCGAGAAGCAACGCTCGCTCATCCTGCAGAACGTGGTGTCTGGCAAGATCGAGAAGCGGTTCTACCTCGCCGACGTCGACGTGCCCGAGTCGCCGGAGTTCTCGCTCGACGGCCGGAAGGTCTACTTCTCCGCGCTGCGCAACGCCGTCGGCGACATCTTCGAACTCGACATCGAGACCGGCGACATCCGCAATCTCACGTCCGACGCGTTTGCCGACTACGCGCCGACGATCTCTCCCGACGGGACGTCGCTCATCTACCTGGCGCGGATCAGCGGCAACGACAAGCTGTTCCGTCTCGACCTGGCCAGCGGCACCAAGACACAGCTCACGTTCGGCACGCACGACGAAGGGGCAGCGCAGTTCCTCGCCCCCACGCTCATCGTCTTCCCGTCGACGGCAGTCGATCCGGCAGCGCCGGTCGATCCAGAGGTCGTCAGGAACGGGCAGATCTTCAACCTCTGGACGCTCGACCTGAAGACCGGCGCGCTCGCGCAGTACACCGACACGCTGACGGGCATCTTCTCGCCCATGCCGCTCGCCGGCGGCGAGGAGCGCCGCGTGGCGTTCGTGACGCCGTACAAGGACGAGTACGAGGTCCACCTGTTGCCGCTGAAGGAACCGCTGCTGGCGGCGGCCTCCAGCGACTTCGGCGAGGCGGCTCCGGTCATCGACTTCCAGGCGCCGCTCACCCACACGCTCATCCCGGCCAACAACCGCGTGAAGGGCCGCTTCGAGAAGATGTTCCTCGACGGTCGGCCGCCCATCAACGTGGGCGTGACGAGCGGCGGCGACCTGTTCGGCGGCACGGCGATCTCGTTCAGCGACGTGCTCGGCGACCAGAACTTCACGTTCTTCGCGGCGTCTGTCGCGCAGTACCGCACGTTCGCCGGGTCGTACTCGAACCTGTCGCACCGCACGCAGTTCGCCATCCAGGCGTACTCGCAGACGCAGTTCTACTACGGCCTGATGCCCGGCCTCTACGACCCGTCGCTCACCTACTTCCTCAGGCGCGATGACGCCATCGCGACGCGGTCGATCAACGGCGCGAGCGTCTTTGCCATCTACCCGTTCAACCGCTACACGCGCGTCGAACTCTCGGGCGGCGTGTCGCACTACTCCGATCAGTTCCGCGACCAGTCGCTGCAGGACTACTCGGACGCCTACCAGCAGGCGCTCTACGGAGGATCGCTCTTCAACAACGGGACGGCCGTGCCGTTGACCGTCGCGCTCACGCGCGAGACCACGGTGTTCCGCGAGTACGGCCCGCTGGCCGGCCACACGTTCCGCCTCGCCTACACCGTGGCCCCGAAGATCGGCAACACGCTCGCACGGCAGACGTTCGACGCCGACGCACGCTACTACCAGCGCATCGCCACCAACGGCGTCGCGGCGTTCCGCATCCGCGGCTTCCACAGCGACGGCGACGTGCCCGACTACTTCTTCTTCGGCGGCAACTCGGAACTGCGCGGCTACGACTATCTCGAGTTCCTCGGCAACAAGGGGTTCTTCGCCAACGCGGAACTGCGGTTCCCGCTCATCGAAGCCATGCTCACGCCCATCGGCGTCATGGGTGGCGTCCGCGCCGTCCTCTTCGCGGGCGTGGGTGGCGCGAGCCTCTTCGGTCGTCCCTCGTCAGCAAGCTTCAGCGGCGACACCGCATCGACGTCGTACCAGTTCGCGTCGAGTGCCGATGAAGTCGTGAGGCCGATCGTCGGCTTCCAGGCCGACCCGACCAATCCGGAGAGCGGCATCCCGGTGCCCGTCTACGGCGACCCACGCGTCATCAGCGGCTTCCGCCTGAAGGATGGCCGCGCCTCCTACGGCCTCGGCCTCGAGACCTTCCTCCTCGGATTCCCGATCCACTTCGACTGGTCGTGGCGCACGCTGTTCAACAAGGAATGGGAAGACATCGCCTTCGCCTTCAACGGCGGCAGCGCCGGCTTCCGCAAGTCGCGCTTCAAGGTCTGGATCGGATACGACTTCTAAGAGAAGGGATCGAAAGGGGTCAAAAGGGAAAAGGATAAGGACACTCCCAAAGGCGGAAGACCGAAAGGTACACGGAAGAAGGCGGAAGGGGCCACGGCGTCCTTCCGCGTCCTTCCGCGTCCTTCCGCGTCCTTCCGCGTCCTTCCGCGTCCTTCCGCGTCCTTCCGCCTTCTTTCGTGCCTTTCGTGCTTTCCCTTCGCCCTTCGACACTTCCGCCTTTGGGCCTGTCCTTGTCCTTTACCCTTTGGCCTTTTTTCCCTTTTCTCAGTCTGCCCTGAGCGCCCGTGCTGGTTCCGTGCGGGCGGCTCGTCTGGCCGGGGCGGTGGTGGCGAGGAGTACCACTACCGCCAGGATCATCACGACAGTGGCGAACGTCGTCAGGTCGAAGGGGGCGATGCCCCATATCTGTGCGCGCAGGGCGCTGACGAGGACCACGGCGCCGGCGAGTCCGGCGCACACGCCCGCCACGAGCACGACGAGACTCTCGCGCAGGAATGCACCGGCGGCGCGTTCGGTACGTCGTCGCTGTCGGTGAACCACCGTCCGAGACGTGGCGCAACACCGAGCGCGGCCAACAGGCGCCTCGACACGTGTCCGCCGGTCACGCTGACCGGCTGTCCGGTGGTCTCGAAGTTCCAGATGCGCCTGCCGCCATACCAGGCGAACGACTCGACGCTCCGAAGGTGCTCGCCAACGGCGTGGACTTCCGCGCCGGTGAACGCGGTCTGCACACCCACTCCGATCGCGAGCGTGAGCACCGACGCGACCGTGAACGCAGGCTCTGGCGCACGCTTTGCCACGCGGGCTCGGCAGACGGCCACGTCCACGCATCACGCACGTCCTGCGTCGTCTGCGACCGCCGCAGCGACCCGCCGCACGCAGATCGGCTTCGAGCAGTTTGCTCCAACCGCCGCGCCACCCCATACCCATGCAGCGGCCCCATCGCGAGCAGCGTCTTGAGCACCATGATGCCGAGCGTCCCCTGCAGAATCTCCATGGCATGTTGCCTTTCTACATGGGACGCCACACCTCCGCTCTGTAGTCTGTCAACAGGGCGTCAACACGGGCGCCCACAAGGGGCGCCCCTACACAGCCTTTCCCCCTCTCCCTTTACCCTTTCCACCTTTCCCCTTTTTCCCTGTCTTTACCCTTTAACCCTTTCCCTTTTACCCTTTGACCGTGGCTGTTACGGAAATGGTCCAGGTCGTCCTGCCCAACGACGCCAATCCGCTCGGGTTCATCCTCGGCGGCACGGTCATGCACCTCATCGACATCGCGGGGGCGATCGCGTGTTTCAGGCACGCGCGGCAGCGCGTGGTGACGGCGGCGGTGGACGGGCTGCAGTTCCTGCATCCCATCAAGGTGGGCGACCTCATCATCCTGCACGCGCGGGTGACGGCGACGTTCAGGACGTCGATGGAGGTGGAGGTGCGGGTGATGAGTGAGCAGACGCTGACGGGTGAGCGGCGCCTGACCTCGCACGCCTACCTGACGTTCGTGGCGATCGACGCGGATGGCCGGCGCGTGGAGGTGCCCGATCTGGTGCCGGAAACGGATGCCGATCGCGCGATGGCTGCCGAAGCGCAGGTGCGGCGCGATCAGCGGCTGGCCGCCAAGCGGCGCCTGGCGGCCATCGAAGCGGACCTTGTCAGTCCAGCCGCATCATCCCCTCGTCCAGATCGAGGCTGACGCGGTACTTGCTCAGGAACTTGTGCCCGAGGATGCCGCCCAGTTCGTAGCCGAGGAGCACGCTCGGCGCGCGCAGGTTCAGCACCACCAGTGACGTCTGCGCCATCCGCACATCGTCCACTTCGAGGTCGACGCCGGGGAGCAGGAACGCGTCGCGATCCCAGCCCGACGACCCGAACACGCGGAGCGGGATGCGGCGGAAGCGGCCCAACTGCTCGAGACCGACAGCCGCGGTCCGGCTGATCGAAATCGCCTGTCCGCCCGTGTCGACGACGAAGGCGGCGGGGCGATCTCCGTTGAGCCGGCCGCGGACGGTGGCGAGGCGATGGACCCACAGCGGCGCTTCCATCGTCGGCGTGCCCGATGCCTTCGGGAGCGTGCGCGCGACGATCAGTTCCTTCGCGCCGTAGTCCACGCGCATCGACAGGCCGAGCGCCAGCGGCGAGAACGCGTCGATGTCTGCCGACGGCCACTTCTTGAGCGGCGGATCCTTCACCATCGCCGGCACGTGCTCCACTTCCAGCGTGCCGATCTTGAGGCGCGCGATGCGTGCCAGCTTGAGCCGTCGCAGGCCGACGTCGCCCACGCCCGCGCTGAGCGTCTCGGCCACCGAGTACACCCGCGCCATCTGCGCGACGTCCTCGGAGAGCACCGTCATCTCGGCCCCCGTGTCGACCACGAGTTCCCGTTCGTAGCGTCCGTTGAGACTCGCCTTGACGAACAGCTTCTCCCGTTCGACACGGAACGGGATGACGTGCACCTGCCGGCGCACGGCGTCGGACATGGAGATGGGTGTGCGGTTGTGGAAGTGGCGCAGGAACTTGATGCGTGCCCGCGCGAGCTTGATCTGGCCCTTGAAGCCCTTGCGCGGCAGGTTGCGCAGATAGCGCTCGAGCTCGTCGGCGGCCACGCCGTAGTTGCCGAGCCGTTCCAGCAGATACGCCCGCGTGTGGTGGTACTCGGCGACTCCGCGTTCGCGTTCGATCGCCCGCTCGACGGAGACCAGCGCGTCGGCCGTCTTCCCACGCGCGTCGAGGATGCGCGCCATGCCGTGCAGCGACGCCGGGTGCGCGGGATCGAGTGCCAGCGCCGTCGTGTACCGGGCGTTGGCTTCCTCGAAGTGTCCGGTGCTCCAGAGCGTCTCGCCGTGCAGCGCCAGGTCTTCGACGCCGACCGTCGGGGTGACCAGCCCACCGGCCTCACCCTCGGCACGGCCGAAGTCGCCGACGCGGAGCAGCGATCGGACGATGAGGCGCGTGGCGGCGGCGTGGAGATCCGGATCGACCTCGCGCGCGCGGGTGAAGACCAGTACCGCATCGCGGTATCTCGCGTCCTCGAAGAGCGCCACGCCCCTGTCGAACTCCGACCGTCCCGTGAGCGGCGCACCCGCGTGTGGGGCACCGCCCGTGAGGACGGCCGCCGTCAGGACCGCCGTCCCGGCGAGCAACCGGAACCTGTTGACGCGCAGGCCATCGAGGAGTTGAGCCATCTTCACCATCCTGGACCGGCGCGGCCGGTCGGGCCTTCCCGTGGGACAGCGTGACGCACCGCCTCGACGACCTGGCGACGCGGCTACTTCTGGTAGTGCTCGGCGTTCTTCTCGATATACGACTGCCACTGGTCAGGCACTTCGTCCATCGCGAAAATCGCCTCGACCGGGCACGCCGGCACGCACGCGCCACAGTCGATGCACTCATCGGGATGGATGAAGAGCATCTGCGTGGCGTCGAACTCACCCTCGTCCTTCCGCGGGTGAATGCAGTCGACGGGGCACACGTCCACGCAGGCCGTGTCCTTGGTCCCGATACAGGGTTCGGTGATAACGTACGCCACGATTCCTCCTGAGAAAAGCCCCTATTGCAGATAGCCGAGCCGCACTGACGTCGCCCTGGCCAGATCCCAGGCCGCCGGCACGTGTTCGTCGTGCAGCGGCCCCTCGTCGCGCGCGTGCGTGAAGACGCCCACCCGGGCGACTTCCTGCCCCCGGTAGTCGCGCACCGGCGCGCACGCGCAATTGAGCCGATAGCCGCCGGGCGACGAGGCGTCGCCCAGCCGCTGCACCAGCTCCGTCGATCGCGCCACGTCTCCCGTGGCGCACAGCCTCGCGCAATTCAATCGGCGCTGTTGGCCTTCGGTGAAATACAGCGAGCAATGTCCCGGCATGGTCTTCCCGTACGCCGTGTACATGGCCGCCGCCTCGTCCTGGTTGCTCCAGACGTAGGTGACCTCGCCCGCCGGCAACGAAACGAACGCCCGCGCGGTGGTCTGCGTCGCGTACTCGCGCAGCGACGGGTAGGCGTGCAACCGGAGTTCGGACCCGTTGAGGTAGCGGAAGCTGAGGTCCAGCAACTTCAAGGTGAGCACGTAGCGCCCGCCCTCGCCGTCCTGTCGCACGAACCCCCGCCGGCGCAGCACCGTCAGCAGCCTGTGCGCCGTGGCAGGCGGCAGCCCGGTGGTCCGGGCCAGGTCGCGCAGCGCCATGCCGCCAGGCTCCCCACTCAGGACTTCGAGCAGGTGCAGCGTCTTCTCGGCTGATGTCTGCGTCGCCATTGTTCCATCATACGGAATACTGTTCCATCCGTCGAAAGATAGTGATCGATACGGCCCGGCTGAACAAGACCGCGCGAGGTCGCAGTTTCCATTTCGTGTCGATGCACTGACAGAATTCGAGACGCACGATCGGACGACGTGAGGACATGTGGGCCAATTCCGCACCATTCGCGGCGGCCAGAAACTTGCTGGGCTTCCCGCCATGTCCACGGCCGGTCCCGCGACGTCGCGCCTCGTCCTCTCCTTCGCTCTCGCCGCAACCGCTCTCGTCGCCCATCCCACGGCACGCGAGGATGTGCACATCCCGCTGAAGCCGGTTCGCGTCCTGACACCGGCGTCGATCCGCGCGGGCGCACACACGGCCCTGCCGCTGAGCTTCGAGGACCGCGGCGATGGCACGTACGCCGCCCAGGCGAGAGGATACGGCGCGCAGATCACACCGGGCGGCGTCCACGTGGCCGTGCGCGACGCCGAGACCGACACGTCCCGTACCTGGCGCTGGACCCTCGTGGGCAGCCGACCCACGCCCGCTGTCTGGCGCGGTGCCCGATCCGGCGACGCCCACTATCTGAGTGGTGACGCGACACCGTCCCGCCTGATGGAATCGGGCGGCCAGACGGCGGTGGCGACGGCCACTCCTGACGCCCCTCGCGTCCGATCGCTGCACGCGCAGATGGGCTTTCGCGACATCTATCCCGGTGTCGACGTGCGGTACAGGGGCACCGACGGGCACGTGGAGCAGGACTTCCTCGTCGCACCCGGCATCTCGCCCGCCGTCATCAGGTTCCGCATCGACCAGGCGCGTGCGACGCTGACCGCGGATGGTGCGATCGCGATCGAGGCCGGCCCCTCCCTGCGCCTGCGTCTGGAGGCGCCGCGCGCGTGGCAGACCTCCCGGGACGGCACGGTCGAGCCCGTGGCCGTGGCATTCAGGCATGACGGGGACGGCGGGTTCGGCTTCGATGTGGGAACCTACGATCGCAGCCGCGTACTGGTGATCGACCCGGTGCTCACCTATTCGATGGCGCTCGGCGGCAATGGCGCCGAAGAAGCCACGGCCGTCGCCATCGACGCGCAGGGACGCATCTATCTGGCGGGCTATACCTCGTCCACCGATCTGCCCTGGCAGCGGTTGGGCGGGCCGGGTGGCCGCGGCGACGTCTTCGTGGCGCGCCTCGATCCCACAGGGCAGCAGGTGCAGTTCATCGCCTACTTCGGAGGCGCTCAGCCCGACAACGTGCGCGGGCTCGCCGTCGACACAGCGGGACGCCTGCATGTGACCGGCTACACGACGAGCACCGACTTCCCGATGGTGCGTCCGCTCTCTGGCCAGCACCTGGCGCCGGGCGGCACCAACGCGTTCGTGGCCACGATCGCCGCCGACGGCAGCGCGCTCTCGTTCTCGACATACCTCGGCGGCGCCGACGCCGACGAAGCGCACGGGATCGCGGTGGCCGCCGACGGTTCGCTCGTCGTGGCCGGTGAGACGCGGTCGACCGACTTCCCCACACGCAACGCCCGGCAGCCCGTGGGCCAGGGCCTCGACGGCTTCATCACGAAGATCACTCCCGCCGGCACGTTGGACTGGTCCACGTACCACGGCGGCGCGTCGAGCGACAGTCTGTTTGCCGTGGCCATCGACGCGACGGGTGCGGTGAGCGTGGCCGGCACCACGGCGTCGGCCGACTTCCCGGTGATGCCGGCCTCGCAGGGGGCGGCGGGTGGTTTCGACGCGGTCGTGGCGCGATACACCGCGTCGGGCACCCTCGTGTTCTCCACGCGCCTCGGCGGTTCCGCACACGACTCGGCTCAGGCCATCGCCGTCGACGCCGCAGGCGCCATCCACGTGGGCGGTTCGACCTCGTCTCCTGACTTTCCCGCGACCCACACCGCCGGCTCAGGCGGCAGCCTCGATGCGTTCGCCGTCAGTTACGCATCGAACGGGGCGCGCGGCACCGCGTGGCGGATCGGCGGTACCGACATCGACCGTGCGCGCGCGATCGCCGTCGACGCGACGGGGATCTATCTCGCCGGGCAGACGCTGTCTGCCGACTTCCCGCTCCTGCGACCCGTGCAGGTGAGCAACGCCGGCAGCGGCGACGGTTTCGTGGTGATGCTCCGGGGAGCGGAAGCCATCTATTCCACCTACGTCGGCACCAGCAGCAACGACGATGCCACGGGCGTGGCGGTGGATGGCATCGGCCGCGTCGTCCTGACGGGCACCGTGCTGGCCATGGGCGTGGGCAATCGGGGGCCGACCGACGCGTTCCTCTTCAGGCTGTCGAGCGGCGACGAGACGACCGACACCGACAACGACCAGTTGCCCGACGCCTGGGAAACGCAGTTCAACCTGGACCCGCGCCTGAGCGACGGCAATGGCGATCCCGATGGCGACGGCGTGAGCAACCTCGACGAGTATCTGCAGGGGACGCATCCGAACGGACGCTACACGCGCTATCTCGCGGAAGGCGCGACGATCCCGCCGTTCGACACGCGGCTGGCGCTCTTCAATCCCAATCCGAATCCCGCGGCGGTGCTCGTGCGCTTCCTCTGCCAGCGCGCCTGCGGCGTCCCCGACATCCCGGGTCAGGACACGATCGTCCGCCGGCTCGTGACACTCGCCCCGTACGCGCGCGGCACGCTCATCGTCTCCACGATCCCCGGGCTCGAAGACGAGGAGTTCGCGACGATCATCGAATCGGATCACCCGGTCGTGGCCGACCGCACGATGACGTGGGACGCCAACGAGTACGGCAGTCACGCGGAAACGGCGATCGCCACGCCGGCCTCGACCTGGTATCTGGCCGAGGGCGCGACCATCAATGGCTTCAGGCTGTTCTATCTGCTCCAGAACCCGAACGCCGTTGAGGCGCACGTCACCATCGACTACCTGCTCGGAACCGGACAACGCCCCGTGACCCGCACGTACACGCTGGCACCGCGATCGCGGACCACGCTCGACGTCTCGGCGGAGGATCGTGCGTTGCGCAGGGCCGAGATCTCCGCCCGGATCTCCACGGCGCCCGAGACGCCCATCCTCGTCGAGCGCGCGATGTACCTCAACGCCGGCGGCCGTCTCTTCGGGGCCGGCCACGCCAGCGCGGGCATCACCACGCCGGCGCCGATCTGGTCGTTCGCCGAGGGCGCCACGGGACCCTACTTCGACACGTTCCTCCTCATCGCCAATCCGTCGAGTGACGTCCTCACGGTCAACGCCACGTATCTCCTGCCGAGCGGTGCCACGATTCGGCGGCAGTACCAGGTGGCTCCGATGAGCCGATTCAACATCTGGATCGATCAGGAAGGCCCGGAACTGGCCGATACGGCGGTGTCCACCGTGCTCGAATCGGTGGACGATCAGCCGTTTGTCGCCGAACGCGCGATGTGGTGGCCGGGGCCGTCGACCCGCAACTGGCGCGAGGCCCACAACTCGCCAGGCTCGCTCACGACCAGCACGGTGTGGGGAGTGGCCGACGGTCAGGTGGGTGGCGCGCGTGCCACCGAAACGTACATGCTCCTGGCCAATACGTCGCCGTTCGATGGACAGGTCCGCGTCACGCTCACGTTCGAGGACGATGGCACGCGCAGCACGAAGTCGTACGCCGTGCCCGCACAGAGCCGCGTGAACGTTCCGGTGAGAAGCGACTTCCCCAATTCGATCGGCCGGCGCTTCGGCACGCTGGTGGAAAGCCTGGGCGACGTGCCGGCGCAACTCGTCGTGGAATGGGCCATGTACGGCGACTCGGGTCGGGAGCGGTGGGCCGCCGGCACCAATGCCCTCGGTACGCCGCTCGCCGAGGATCGCATCATCACGATCACCGCGCAGGGCGTGACACCGCGTGTCCTCGTGGTGGCGCCCGGCGACCGCGTCACGATTCGCAACGGCGATACGCAACCCCATCAGATCTTCTCGGGCCCGTACATCGACAGGTCGACGTGTCCCGCGCTGAACCAGGTGGGCTACCTCGCCCCGGGCGAGTCGCGCATGACGGGCAACTTCACCACGGCGGGGACCTGCCCGTTCCTCGATGACGTGCGGCCGGGCCAGCAACTCAACAGGGACTTCATGGGCTACGTTATCGTGCGGTGATGCGCAGCGGCGTGCTGTCGTGGGTAGGGCTCTACGCGTGGCTCGCCACGTGCGTGCCGGTGTTGGCCCAGCCAGCCGCTCGTCTGGTCGTCGACCAGTGGCGTGTCGAGGACGGCCTGCCCCAGAACACCGTCACCGACATCGCGCAGGACGACGACGGATACCTCTGGGTCGCCACGCGCAAAGGCCTCGCCCGCTTCGACGGCGCGCAGTTCACGGCGGTGGATGGCGTGGGCGACGCCGACATCGACAACCTCCGCCTGACGGCGGTGCTCCCCACGTCTGACGGTGCCGTCTGGGTCGGGACCTACGGATCCGGCGTCCTCCGCGTGTCCAAGGACGCCGTCACCCGCTACGGCTCCGCCGAGGGCGTCGCCGATTCGGTGATCCGGGATCTCTCACGCGATGGCGAGGGGCGTGTCTGGCTGTCGACGGCACGGGGCGCTCGCGTCTTCGACGGTCAGCGCTGGCAGCGCCCGCCGCTGCCCGACGACCTGCTCGACGAGGGCGTGAACACCGTGATGCAGACGCGGGACGGCCGCCTCTGGTTCGCCACCAGCGCGCACGGCGTGGTGAGCGTCAAGGGCACCGACGTGCGTCGCTACTCGGTGGCACAGGGTCTGAGTCACCCCACGGTGACGTCCGTGGCCGAGGGCCCGGATGGCACGGTGTGGCTGGCCGGCCCCAAAGGGGTCGCCACGATCCAGCGCGGCACGATCACCACCATCAGCGCGGCGGAGGGGCTCGCTGTCGACCGCGTCATGCAGGTGATCGTGGACACGCGCGGCGTGGTCTGGATGACGACGCACGGCGGCGGACTGGTGCGACACGACGGCGCCGGCTTCAGGACGATCCGGCACAGCGACGGCCTCAGCACGGACTACCTCATCTCGCTGATGGAGGACCGCGACGGCGCGCTGTGGGTCGGCACGCTCGCCGGCGGCCTCAATCGCGTCGCGCCTGCCGTGCGCGAACTGCTCGACAGACGGTCGGGGCTGCCGCCGTTCCCCGTGACCACCGTCTATCAGCGGCGCGGCTCGGGGACGTGGTGGATCGGCACGTATGGCGGCGGACTCGTACGCCTGCGCGACGGCCAATTGCGCGTCTTCACGCAGGCCGATGGTCTGCCGAGCAACGCCATCACGTCGGTGGCGGGCGGTGCCGGCGAGCGCGTCTGGGTGGGCACCAATGGCGGCGGCGCGTTCCTGTTCGACGATGGGCGCATCGTCGATCGGATCGGCCCGGACCTGGTGGGCGACACGCTGCGGACGATCGAACGGCACGGTGACGTCGTGTGGTTCGGCGGCAACGGGCTCTTCCGCTACGCCGGCGGCACGCTCCAGCGCATCGGACTGGCCGAGGGCCTGCGCAGCACGGAGGTACGCGTCATTTACGCCTTACCCGATCGCGTCTGGGTGGGCACGTACGGCGGCGGCCTGCAGAGCATCGGGCGGGACGGACGCGTCATGAGTTGGGGCGAGCGGGAAGGGCTCACGAACCCCCTGGTGACGTCGCTCCACCACGACGAGGTCGGCACGCTGTGGATCGGCACCTATGGCGGGGGCCTGTTCCGCCTGAAGCACGGCCGCATCACCGGCGTCACCTCGCGCGACGGACTGCCCGACGACGTCATCTTCGACGTCATGCTCGACCACACGAAACGGCTGTGGCTGATGGGAACGCAGGGTCTGGCCTTCGTCCCGCTGGCAGACATCGAGGCGCGACTGGATGGCCGGCACGACGTGCTCTCGGCGACGCGATACGGACGCGCCGACGGCGTGCCGGGTACCGATGGGACCGACGGCAACCAGCCCCTGAGCTGGCTGGCCAACGACGGCCGCCTGTGGTTTGCCACCGTCGACGGCGTGGTGATCTTCGATCCCACCGAAGTGACAGACATCCCGCATTCGCCCGCGGCCCACGTCGACGCGGTGCAGGTGAACAGGCAGTCCGTGTCGCTCGCGTCGCTGGCCGCCCCGCTCGGCGGGCGCAACATCGACATCGCCTTCAGCGCTCCGCAGGTCTCCGGCGGTCGTACCGTGCAGTACGAGTACCGCCTCGCGGGATTGCACGACGACTGGATGGACGCCGGAACCGCGCGCAGCGCATCGTTCACGAACCTGTCACCTGGCGATTACCAGTTCGAGGTGCGCGCGCGGGCGCGTCCGGGCGCGCCGCCGGGCACGATGGGGACCGTCGCCTTCACCATCCCCGCACGGTTCTACGAGACACCGTGGTTCCTCGCCGGCGCCGCGGCGCTGGTGGGGGTGGCGCTGGCCGGCGTGATGCGGTGGCGCCTGGCGCGCCTGCACGCGCGCCAGGCCGAGTTGCAGACGCTCATCGACGAGCGGACGACGGCCCTGCGCCACGAGATGCTCGAACGCGCGCGTGGCGAGCGGGAGCGCCGGCTGCTCGACGAGCGCGTGCAGCAGGCGCAGCGACTGGAGAGTCTCGGCGTGCTGGCCGGCGGCATCGCGCACGACTTCAACAACCTGCTCGTGGGCGTGCTCGGCGAAGCGAGCCTGGCGTTGTCCGACCTGCCGATGGCCTCGCCGGGCCGGCAGCACGTGGAGCGCATCGAACGCGCGGCGCTGCGCGCAAGCGAACTCACGTCGCAGATGCTCGCGTATTCAGGCGGCGGCCGCTTCATCGTCCAGCCCGTCGCGCTCGACGCGCTGGTGCAGGACGTCCGCTCGCTGCTCGAGGCGTCGGGGCCGCGCGGCATCACCATCGCCGTCGAGTTCACGCCGGATCTCCCGCCGGTGCCCGGCGACCCGGCGCAGTTGCGGCAGGTGGTCCTGAATCTCCTCACCAACGCCGCCGACGCCATGCGCGCGCGAGGTGGAACCCTGCACGTGGCCGGTGGGACCTGCGACGTGCCGGCCGGCGCTCCCGAGACGAAACCGCAGGGCGGCGCCGAGGGCCTCGCGCCGGGCGAGTACGTGTGGCTCGAGGTACGCGACGAGGGCGACGGCATGGATGCCGAGACGCTGGCGCGCGCGTTCGATCCGTTCTTCACCACCAAGCCCGGCGGCCGCGGGCTCGGTCTGCCGGCCACACAGGGCATCGTCCGCAGCTACGGCGGACGCATCGCCGTGACCAGCCAGCCGGCATCCGGCACGACGGTCACGCTGCGCCTCCCGACGGCGCCACGGCCGGCCGAACGGTCCATCGCCGTACCGGCAGCCGGTCCTCCCGGTCCGGCCGGTCCCATCGACACGACGGGCCCCTGGCACGTCCTGGTGGTGGATGACGAACGGCTGGTGCGCGACGTGGCGCGCGTGGCGCTTGGACGGGCGGGTCACACGGTGACCGAGGTCGCGACGGGCGAGGACGCCGTCACCGCGTTCACGGCCGCACCGGAGACCTTCAGCATCGTGCTGCTCGACCTGACGCTGCCGGGCATCCAGGGCAGGGCCGTCCTCCAGGCGATGCGTGAGGTCAAGCCAGACCTGCCCATCGTGGTGACCAGCGGGTTCTCGGCAGAAGAGGCCAGCGATCTCACGGCCGGACCGTGTACGGTCTTCCTGCAGAAGCCATGGCGGCCCGACCAGATGATCAGCTGCGTCACCGTGCTGCTCGCGCGGACACACCAGGCCGTGAGCTGTCCATGACGACATCGGGACTGACCCTGCGTGCTACGATCGCCCGGTGGGCGCCTCGTCCCGGCGCTGCCCTTCCGACAGCATGAGCACCGTTGCCCCCCTGCACATCGTCCGCCCGCGCCAACCGAAGCCCGAGTGGCTCAAGGTGAAGGCCCCGGGGTCGGAGAACTACCTCCGGCTCACGAAGTTGATGCGGGGACTCGGGCTCAACACGGTGTGCGAAGAGGCGCGCTGTCCGAACATCGGCGAGTGCTGGCACCACGGCACGGCGACGTTCATGATCCTCGGCGACGTCTGCACGCGTGCGTGCGGATACTGCGCCGTGGCGCACGGCAAGCCGGCGACGCTCGACCTCGACGAACCGCGCCGCGTGGCCGATGCCGTCCGGGTACTCGGGCTGAACTACGTGGTGATCACGTCGGTCGATCGCGACGATCTCCCCGACGGCGGTTCGAGCCTTTTCGCCGAGACCATCGCACGCACGCGTGAGCTGTCGCCCGCCTGCCGCATCGAGGTCCTGATTCCCGATTTCCAGGGCAAGGCCGATCAATTGCAGATCGTGCTCGACGCGCGGCCGGACGTGCTCAATCACAACACCGAGACTGTGCCGCGGCTCTATCGCAAGGCCCGCAGTGGCGGGCGCTATCCGCGCACCCTCGAACTGCTGCAGCGCTCGAAGGCGTACGCGCCCGGCATCCCCACCAAGACGGGCCTGATGGTGGGACTCGGCGAGGAGAAGTCGGAACTCGTCGCGGTGTTCCGCGATCTGCGCGAGGTGGGCGTGGACATCCTGACGATCGGCCAGTACCTGCGTCCGACCGAGTCGCACCTGGAGATGATCCGGTACTACACGCCCGATGAGTTCCGTGAACTGAAGGCGATCGCGCTCGATCTGGGCTTCGGCCACGTCGAGTCTGGTCCGCTCGTGCGCAGTTCCTACCACGCCCACGAACAGGCTGACAGCCTCGCAACCGGCTGCCGGTAGGGCCGATCGGCTCCCGGTGCTACGATCGGGCGCATGTCTCGACTCCTCACGCTCTGCGCCACGGCCGGACTCGGCCTGCTGGCGATGGCGGCCCAGGGTCAGGCCCCTGCACCGGCGCCGGCACAGCCCGCGCCGCAGTACTCCGCGAACCTGAAGGTCGGCGATCCTGCGCCGCCCTTCTCGCTGCGGGGCTCCGACGGCAAGACGCACGCGCTGTCGGCGTACAAGGGCAGGACCGTGGTGCTCGCCTGGTTCCCCAAGGCCTTCACCGGCGGTTGAACGGCCGAATGCAAGTCGCTCGGTGCGAGCGACACGATCCTGAAGACCTACGACGTGACCCTGTTCATGGCGAGTGTCGACGACCTCGACACCAACACCCGTTTCGCGACCGAGCACGCGGCACCGTTCCCGATCCTCGCCGATCCCGACAAGGGCGTGGCGAAGGCGTACGGCGTGATTCGCCTCGACCGTCCGCCCGAACAGCAGTTCGCGGCGCGATGGACGTTCTACATCGGGCCAGACGGCATCATCCGCGACATCGACAAGAACCCGACGACGGGGACGGCTGGCGAGGTGATGGTGAAGAAGCTCGACGAGCTCGGTGTTCGCAAACGCTGACGCGACGGGACCCGCGTGACGGCCGCCCTGCCCGGTGACGCCGTCACGCTCGGTGCGGCGGCGCTGCTGATCGGCCTGTCGAAGGGCGGCATCGGCGGCCCGCTGCCCACCATGCTCGCGACGCTGATGATCAGTCAGCGCACGAGCGTGGCCACGGCCGTGGCGGTCGCCGTCCCGATGCTGATGGTCGGCGACGCCTTCGCGCTCTACAGCTACTGGGGTACGTGGCATCGGAAGCACTCGTGGGCGCTGTTCCCGGGTGGGGCCGTGGGTGTGGCGATCGGGCTCTTCCTGCTGCGGGGGCTACCCGATCGGTCATTGCGCATCGGGCTTGGCGTGGCGGGGCTCGTCGTGACCGGCTACAAGATCTTCAGCCGGTGGCGTGGCCCTGAGCATCATCGGCATCGCGCCTGGCACGGACCCTTCGCGGGTCTGCTGTCCGGTATGGCGTCTGCGATGCTCAACGCCGGCGGGCCGCCGATCACGTCCTACCTGTTGCTGCAACCGATCACGCCAACCGTGTTCATGGGCACGAACACGCTGTTCTTCGCCGTGATCAATTTCCTCAAGTTGCCGGGGTCGCTCGCCGTCGGCGTCGTGCGTCCGGCATCGCTCGCATGGTCGCTGGCGTTCTGTCCGCTTGTCGCGATCGGGGTGTTCATCGGCCGCTACACGATCGCCCGCATCCGCCCGGACGTCTTCGATCATCTGATGACCGTCATCCTCGTTGTGGCGTGCCTGTGGTTGATTGCAACGTGACCAGACGGCCGGGCCCGGAGGGCCGGCCCTACCGATTGTGTCGACAGGTAGGGTCTGCCCTCCGGGCCCGACAGCGGTCGAACTGGCCGCACGTGCTCAGAGGAAATAGCCGCCGAAGAAGGCCGATGTCGCCCGGATGAGAGACACGTTCGCGGCGAGCAGCACGAGACACCACGCCGCAACCATCACGCGCGCGAGCATCGGCGCGCGACGCTCGACTCGCGCGCAGGCGGCGGCGAGGACCAGCGCGGGGGCCGCGACGAGCGGCATCCAGTGCCGGCCCTGGTTGTTGTGCTCGGGCCCGATCGACATCGCGACAACGGCCATGATGGCGGCATACGTGACGACCAGCACCGTCCAGAACACCAGTGTCGTCATTCGCTCTGGCGAGGCAACCGGAGCCGCGCGCCGGTCTGCGAGCGGAATGGCAGACAGGCCCGTCAGCCACGCGAGCGCGGTGTAGTACGCGCCGGGCAGCGGGATCTCGAGCCAGCCCCACATGCCCCAGAAGCTCTGCACGGTCAGCCGCCACTGCCCCAGCCACGCGCGCAGGTTGTGACGCCTGCCGGCGAAGTGGGCGGTCCTGAACTCGCCGACCATGCCCGTCGCGCTGCCGTACAGCAGATAGGCGCGCACGTACCACCATGCGCCCACGACGGTCCCCACCGCCGCCATCGTCGCGAGGTCGGACATCACCGCGCGCCCAGGGCCGGTGCGGCGGTTCCAGGCGATCACCACCGCGCCGGCGACGGCCACCGCCACGGCGGCGTGGAGTTTGGTGAGGAGCAGGGCGCCGATGACCACGCCGAGCACGGCCGCGCGACGCCGCGACGGAGACGATGCGTAAGCCAGCGCGCACGCACCTGCGAGTGTCGTCAGCAGGATCGTCAGGACGTCCGACTGGACGGACGTCGCGAGCATGCCGAGTTGCGGATGGAGCGCGATGAACGCCGTCGCAGCAGCGAGGGGGAACGTCCCGAAGCCCGATCGCACGGCCATCCACCAGATCAGCCACACCGTGACGAGGGTCATCGCGAGCGACGCGAACCGCACGACGTAGTACGTCACGACGGGGTTGTGCGTGAAGACGCGCGTGGCGTTGGCCAGGCCTGCCGCGGCGCCGTAGTACAGCACCGGGTAGTTGAACTGCGCCGGGACGACCGTCCGCGTACGCAGGCGTGCGTGCGAATCGCCGGGCACGACGCTGGCCCCGGCGGCCAGTTGCTCGCGCACGGGTGGAATCACGCGCGCCGCGCCGTGGCGCAAATGGCCCTCGGTCCCCGTGGCGCGCGTCACCGCCCAGAGCTCGTCGGTGGTGATGTCGTTGTAGCCGGTCGGACGAGCCACGTCACCGGCGAGGAACGCTCCCCACCGGATGTACGAGAGATACAGCACGTAATCGTAGTGCCCGTACTCGTCCGGCGTCTGGAACGGCGGCGTGACGGCGGCAATGAAGAGCCCCTTGCCCAGGCACACAGCCAGGGCGAGCCCCAGCACGGTTCGCTGCGCCGCTGTGGGCACGGCGACGTCCCTCAGGCGCCGGCCTTCTTCGGCTTGTAGAAGTTGGTCGCCGTGCCGAAGTACACCTCGGCAGACTCCATCATCGTCTCGCTGAGCGTCGGGTGCGCGTGGATGGTCATCTTGAGATCCGACGCCGTGGCCGCCATCTCCACCGCGAGCGTGCCCTCGGCGATCAGCTCGCCCGCGTTGACGCCCACGATCCCGACGCCGAGCACGCGCTCGGTCCCGGGTTCGAGCACGAGCTTGGTGAGTCCGTCGTTGCGGTCGACGGTTGTCGCGCGTCCTGACGCACCCCACGGGAACTTGGCGATCTCCACGGCGATGCCGCGCTCCTGCGCCTCGGCTTCGGTGAGTCCGCACCAGGCCAGTTCCGGATCGGTGAACACCACGGCGGGAATCGCCGCCGGCTCGAACGCCACCTTGTGGCCGGCGATGTGCTCGACGGCGATCTTGGCGTCGTAGGTGGCCTTGTGCGCCAGCATCGGATCGCCGGCAACGTCGCCGATCGCGTAGATGTGCGGCACCGTGGTCCGTCGCTGCGGATCGACGGTGATGAAGCCGCGCGGTGTCACCTCTACGCCCGTCTTCTCGATGCCGGGGATCTGCCCGTTCGGCTTGCGGCCGATCGAGACCAGGATCTGATCGAAGACCTGCGTCTTCGGCTCGACGTCGCCCTCGAAGGTCACGTGCACGCCGTCTGCCTGCTCCACCATGCTGACGACCTTCGTACTGGTCAGCACCTGCTTGCAGATGGACTTGATGCGGCGGCCGAGCACGTTCACGAGATCGCGATCGGCGCCGGGCAGCAGGCGATCGAGCATCTCGACGACGGTGACCTCCGTGCCGAGCGCGGCATACACGGTGCCGAGCTCGAGGCCGATGTAGCCTCCGCCCACGACGAGCAGGCTCGTGGGTACACGCTTCAGCTCCAGCGCGCCCGTCGAATCGAGCAGCCGCTCCGGGCTCAACCGGAGATTCGGCAGCGTGGCAGGACGCGATCCCGTGGCGATGATCAGCTTCTCGAAGCGCACGGTCTGCGTACCGCCGGCGGTGAGCGCCACCTCCAGCGTGTGCGCGTCGACGAAGCTCGCGCGGCCCTGGATGTAGGTGATCTTGCGCTGCTTCGTGAGCTGTCCGAGCCCGCCCGTCAGCCGATCCACAACACCCTGCTTGAACCCGCGCAGGCGGTCGACGTCGATCGACGGCGTCCCGAAGTCCACGCCCCACTGCGACGCGTGCTTCGTCTCGGCGAGCAGCTTGGCCACGTGCAGCAGCGCCTTGGACGGGATGCAGCCGCGGTACGTACACACGCCACCGGGATTGGCCTCCTCGTCGATGAGGACGACAGGCATCCCGAGATCCGCGGCGAGAAACGCGGCAGCGTGGCCGCCAGGCCCCGCGCCGAGCACGACAAGTGGGAGGAGATCGGACATGGACGGACTACAGGCTCAGCAAGAACGGCTGCTCCAGCGCTTCGGCGACGAAGCGGAGGAAGCGCATGGCGTCGGCGCCGTCGATCACGCGGTGATCGTAGGAGAGCGACAGCGGCAGCATCAGACGCGGCTCGAACGTGGAGCCGTTCCACACAGGCTCCATCGCCGAGCGCGACATCCCCATGATCGCCACTTCCGGGTGATTGACGATGGGCGTGAACGCCGTGCCGCCGATCCCGCCGAGATTGGTGATCGTGAAGCAGCCGCCGGACATCTCGTCCATCGTGAGCTTGCCGGTGCGCGCCTTCTCGGCGAGCTGCGCGAGCTCCGCGGCAATCTGCGAGATGGACTTGCTGTCCACGTCGCGCAGCACCGGCACGAGCAGTCCGCGCTCGGTGTCCACGGCGATGCCGACGTTGACGTACGACTTGTGAACGATCTCTTCAGCGGCGATGTCCACCGACACGTTGAAGTTCGGGAACTTGCGCAGCGCCACGCCGATCACCTTCGTGATGATCGCCGTGACGGTCAGCTTGCCCCCGCCGGCTTCGACGCGCTTGCCGAACTGCTTGCGCAGCTGTTCGAGCGCGGTGATGTCCACCTTCTCGAACTGCGTCACGTGCGGGATGGTGTGCCAGCTCGCCACCATGTGCTCGGCGGTCTTGCGGCGGATGCCGCGCATCGCCTTGCGCTCGACCGCGCCGAACGCGGTGAAGTCGGGCAGCGGCTCGTACGCGAACCCGCCACCGCCGGCAACACCGGCCGGCCCCGCCACCTTGCCGGTGATCACGTTCTTGGCGTGCGCCCGCACATCGGCTTCGGAGATGCGCCCGCCCTTGCCCGACCCCGGCACGTCGGCGATGTCGAGACCGAGTTCTCGCGCGAGGCGACGCACCGACGGTGCGGCAGGCACGTTGGGCCGCGGCGGCGCCACGGCCCCCGTGCCCGCGCCCTTCGACGCTGATGCAGCAGGCGCACTGGCTGCCTGCGAACCCGTGGTCGACGCTGTCGGCGTGGGCGTCGTACCCGGAGCGGCGGGAGCGGCCGCTGCGGGAGGCGCGGCTGCGGCAGGCGCGGGCGCACTCGCGGCAGGGGCAGCGCCCGTGGCACCTTCCAGCACGAGTACCAACTGACCGACGAGCACGTGGTCGCCGTCCTTGACGGCTACCGACGTCACGACGCCGGCGGCCGGCGATGGCACTTCGACGGTCGCCTTGTCCGTCTCGAGCTCGAGCAGTCCCTGGTCGGCGGCCACCGTATCGCCCGCCTTCACGAGCACGTGCAGGATGTCGCCACCCTTCACGCTCTCACCGAGCGACGGCAGGCGTACCTCGATCGTGCTCGACTGCTGCGACGATGCTGGTGCGCTCGCGGCGGGCGCTTCGTACGCAGCCGCGGGCTCGGCCTTCTGCTCGTCGGCCGGCACAGGCGCCGCGGCCTCGGCGGGCGCCGGTGCGGCAGCCGCGGCGTCACCACTCACGGCGAACACCACCTGGCCAACGTCGATCCGATCCCCGTCCTTCACCTTCACCTCGGTGACCGTACCCGCGATCGACGACGGCACTTCGACGGTCGCCTTGTCCGTCTCGAGCTCCAGCACCGGCTGATCGACGATCACGACGTCTCCGGCCTTGACCAGCACCTTGAGCACGTCGCCCGCCTTGACGTTGTCGCCCAGCGAGGGCAGCCTGAATTCGTTCGCCATGTCCGTGGTGATACCTGAAACCCTGAAATTCTCTAAGCCCGTGCCGGGTCGAGCTTGTCCGGGTTGATGCCCAGATCCTTGAAGGCGGCCCGCACCACCTTCATGTCGATCTGCTTCTCGCGCGCGAGCAGCGACAGCGTGGCCGCCACCACGTGACGTGCGTCGACCTCGAAGTGATCGCGCAGCGCCTCACGGCTCTCGCTGCGGCCGAAGCCGTCGGTGCCGAGCGCGATCATCGGCTGCGCGATGTGGTGATCGATGCCGTGCGGCAGCAGCTTCACGTAATCGGATGCCGTCACGACCACGCCGGGCGCGCCGGCCAGGCTCGTGCCCACCCACGACTGCTTCGGCGCCTCGCCGGGATGCAGCATGTTCCAGCGATCCACCGACTGGCAGTCGCGCTGCAGTTCCGTGTAGCTCGTCACGCTCCACACGTCGGCGGCGACGCCGTACTTCTCCAGCATCGCGGCGGCGTCGATCACGCCGGGCAGGATCGCGCCGCTGCCGAGCAGCTGCGCATGCGCCTTCGGCTTCTTCAACCCGGACGACTGCAGGCGGTACAGGCCGCGCAGGATGCCCTCCTCGACGCCCGTCGGCATGGCCGGCATCGCGTAGTTGCCGTTCATGAGCGTGAGGTAGTAGAAGACGGCTTCCTTGTCGCGATACATGCGACGCAGCCCGTCCTTGAGAATCACCGCGATCTCGTAGGCGAACGCCGGGTCGTACGCGATGCAGTTGGGCACCGACGAGGCGATCAGGTGGCTGTGGCCGTCCTGGTGCTGGAGGCCCTCGCCGTTGAGCGTGGTGCGTCCCGCGGTGCCGCCGAGCATGAAGCCGCGCGCGCGGATGTCGCCGGCGGCCCAGATCAGGTCGCCCACGCGCTGGAAGCCGAACATCGAGTAGTAGATGAAGAACGGGATCATGTTGACCCCGTGCGTGGCGTACGCCGTGCCGGCCGCGATGAACGACGCCATCGATCCGGCTTCGGTGAGGCCCTCCTCGAGGATCTGCCCGTCCTTCGCTTCCTTGTAGTAGAGGAGCTGGTCGCTGTCGATCGGCTCGTACAACTGGCCGGTGGCCGAGTAGATGCCCACCTGCCTGAACAGCGCCTCCATGCCGAAGGTGCGCGCCTCGTCTGGCACGATCGGCACCACCAGCTTGCCGAACTCCTTGTCGCGCAGCATCTTGGTCAGCATGCGCACGAACGCCATCGTCGTGGAGATGGCGCGGCCGTCCGAGCCGCCGAGGAATTCGGCGAACGCCTCGTCCAGGCCCTCGAATGCGAGCGTGTCCGTGGTGGGGCGGCGCTGCGGCAGGTAGCCGCCCAGCTGTTCGCGCCGCTGACGCATGTACGTCATCTCGGCGCTGTCGTCAGCCGGTTTGTAGAACGGCATCTTGACGACATCGTCGTCGCTGAGCGGGATGTTGAAGCGCGTGCGGAAGGTGAGCGCCTCTTCTTCGTTCAGCTTCTTCTGCTGGTGCGTGGGGTTCTTGCCTTCCCCCGTCTCGCCGAGGCCATAGCCCTTGATCGTGCGGGCGAGCACCACGGTGGGCCTGCCCTTGGTCTCGACGGCGGCCTTGTAGGCGGCGTAGACCTTCTCGGGATCGTGCCCGCCGAGCCGCAGCTTCCTGAGCTGATCGTCGGAAAGGTGCTTCACCAGATCGAGGAGTTCCGGGTACTTGCCGAAGAACGCCTTGCGCACGTACGCGCCGTCGGAGACCGAGAGGCGCTGGTACTCGCCGTCGACGATCTCGCCCATGCGGCGCGCCAGCAGGCCCGTCTTGTCGCGCGCGAGGAGGTCGTCCCACTCGCTGCCCCAGATCACCTTGATGACGTTCCAGCCGGCGCCACGGAACGCGCCTTCGAGCTCCTGGATCACCGAGCCGTTGCCGCGCACGGGGCCGTCGAGGCGCTGCAGGTTGCAGTTGATGACGAAGATCAGGTTGTCGAGCTTCTCGCGCGACCCGAGCGTGATGGCGCCGAGCGTCTCGGGCTCGTCGGTCTCGCCGTCGCCGAGGAACGCCCACACCTTGTTCCCCGTGGTCTTCTTGAGGCCGCGCGCTTCCATGTAGCGCCAGAAGCGGGCCTGGTAGATCGCCATGATGGGGCCGAGGCCCATCGACACCGTTGGCACCTGCCAGAAATCGGGCATGAGCCACGGGTGCGGATACGAGGAGAGTCCGCCGCCATCGGCCAGTTCGCGACGGAAGTTCCCGAGCTGTGCCTGCGAGAGGCGGCCTTCGAGGAACGCGCGTGCGTACATGCCCGGCGACGCGTGACCCTGGAAGAAGACCAGATCGCCGCCCTCGGGATGGTCGGGGCCCTTGAAGAAGTGGTTGAAGCCCACTTCGTAGAGCGTGGCCGACGAGGCGAACGTCGAGATGTGGCCGCCGATGCCGTCGGAGTTCTTGTTGGCCCGCACCACCATGGCCATCGCGTTCCAGCGCACGAGGCTCTTGATGCGGCGCTCGATCTCGCGGCTGCCGGGGAACGGCGTCTGCGCGCCCGGCGCGATGGTGTTGATGTACGGCGTCTGCGCCACGAAGGGCAGCGGCACGCCCTTCAGTCGTGCGTACGACTCGAGGGCGTCGAGCAGTTGCGACACCCGCTCGGGTCCGCCGTGCTGGATGACCCACTCGAGCGAGTCGAGCCACTCCTGGGTTTCAATCGCGGTCGTGTCCTGGACGTCCTGAGGGCCGTTGGTCATGGAATTCTGAGTCCTGTGGCCAGGCGGGCTGGCCCGCGGGATCCGCATCCGGGCCCCGCCGGGGTATGAACAATTGCTTACATTATCATTCGCTGATGACACGTACCAGTCGCCTGCTCCGGCATCTCGCTCTCGGCCTGTTCGCGGGGGGCGCGATTGCGTGTCAACCCGCGTCGACGCCACCGGGCGATGCGGCCCCGTCCCCACCGGCGCAGGCGTCGCGTGCGGCCGGCGACCTGGCCGTGAAGGCCGCGCGCTTCGCGCCGGCCGAGATCGCCGCCGACGTCTCCGGTCTGCCCGAGAGCGAGCGCGATGCCCTCCGTCACCTGATCGAGGCAGGACGGATCATCGACGGTCTCTTCCTGCGCCAGGTCTGGGCGGGCGGGCCGGCGATGCTGCTGCAGTTGCAGCACGATTCGTCGGCCGAAGGACTCGCGCGGCTGCGCTACTTCCTGTTGAACAAGGGCCCGTGGTCGCGCCTGGACGGCGATGCGCCCTTCATCGCCGGCGTGGGCGACAAGCCGGGCGGCGCCAACTTCTATCCGGCTGGCGCCACGCGCGCGGAGGTCGAGTCGTGGTTCGCGTCGCTGCCGCCGGCCGCGCGCGCGCAGGCGCAGGGCTTCTTCACGACGATCCGTCGCGGCCCCGATGGCAGGTTCCTCGCCGTGCCGTACGCCGTCGAGTACCAGGGTGAGCTCGTGCTCGCCGCGGCGCACCTGCGCGCGGCGGCAGCGTCCACCACGCAGCCGACGCTGAAGCGCTTCCTCGAGACACGCGCCGACGCGTTCCTGAGCAACGACTACTACTCGTCCGACGTGGCGTGGATGGAACTCGATGCCTCGATCGAGCCGACGATCGGGCCGTACGAGGTCTACGAAGACACGTGGTTCGCGGCCAAGGCGGCGTACGAGGCCTTCATCACGCTGCGCGACGATGAGGAGACGGCGAAGCTGGCGAAGTTCTCGGCGCACCTCCAGGGGCTGGAGGATCGACTGCCGATCGACCCGTCGCTCCGCAACCCGAAGCTCGGTGCCCTCTCCCCCATCCGCGTCGTCAACGTGGTCTACAGCTCCGGCGACGGCAATCGCGGCGTGCAGACCGCGGCGTTCAACCTGCCGAACGACGAGCGCGTGCTGGCCGAGAAGGGCGCCAAGCGCACGATGCTGAAGAACACGCAGGAGGCCAAGTTCAGGCTGGTGCTGCAGCCGATCGCGACGTACGCGCTGCCGGAGGCCGACCGCGGCCGCGTGCAGTTCGACGCGTTCTTCACGCACATCCTGATGCACGAACTGATGCACGGCCTCGGTCCGAACGCCATCACCGTCGGCGGCCGCAAAACGACGGTGCGCGCGGAGTTGAAGGAAACCTATTCGACGCTCGAAGAAGCCAAGGCCGACATCTCCGGTCTCTGGGCGCTGCAGACGCTCGTGGACGATGGGGTGATCGACAAGGGGCTGGCCGACACGATGTACACGACGTTCCTCGCGTCGACGTTCAGGTCGATCCGCTTCGGCACATCGTCTGCGCATGGCCGCGGCATCGCGATTCAGCTCAACGCGCTGCTCGACGCCGGTGCAGTCGTGGTCGATGACGATGGGACGTTCCGCGTGGAACCGACGAAGATCCGCCAAGCCGTGCAGGCGCTCACGACCGAGATCATGACGGTGCAGGCCAAGGGCGACTACCCGGCGGCGAAGGCGCTGCTGGCCCGCGCCGTGATCAGGCCGCCCGTCCAGGCCATCCTCGACCGCCTGACCGACGTCCCCGTCGACATCGAGCCGCGCTTCACCACGGCGGACACGTTGATGGCGAAGTGACGGAGCGGCCATTCATCCGTCGACATCCCGCTGCAACGCGTCGATGGCGTCGAGCACCGTGTTGAGGCGTTCGCCGAACGGCGTCAGGTGATATTCCACGCGCGGCGGGACTTCGGGATACGCCTCGCGCACGAGGACGCCGTAGCGCACCAGCTTCGCGAGCCGCTCGTACAGCACCTTCCGCGTGAGCCCCTCCGTCGTGCGCACGAGCGCGCCGGGACGGTGCACGCCCGCGCGCACCTGCTCCAGGACGTGCAGCGTCCACTTGCAGCCGACGACGTCCTCGACGATGGCTCGGACGCTGGGTTGCGTCCCGCTCGTCTCGTTCGCGCGTGAGTCGATGGTCACCATCTGGTACCTATGTCACGCATTTGTGCGTGCTGTTCAGCCTCACCGGCCGCCGCTAGCATCGCGGCAGGAGGTTGATCATGACATCACAAGTGACGTGTTTCGCATTCTACCTGTTGGTCATCGCCGGCTTCACCCCGGCCCCGCTCTTCGCGCAAGCATCCGGTTACAAGAACGCCGACTTCGACATCACGGCGGCCTCTGTGACGCACCTTGCCGACCTCGACATGCTCGTGTTCGAGCAGCAGGTGGCGGGCACCGCCGGGCGGACGACGCCCAGGCCGAACGGCACGCTCGACGGCGCGCCGGTGCTCGGCCACGTCTTCCCCACTTCGCTGGCGCCGACGGCCGTCGGCTTCGGCGCCACTGAGGGCATCCTCGCGCTCGCGGTGACGTCGCACCCGGACTTCGACGACACGCCGCTGTGGGACGAGAACGGCGACGGCAACTACGGCAACGATGGCGTCACGTGGCACACGCACTGGGTGGTGCTCGGCGAGGACAAGCGTGTCCCCGGCGGGCTGAGCGTGAAGGAGTTCCGCAAGACCGATGCCGTCGTCCTGCCGCCCACCAATCCCGGCATGCCGATGTACATGGACTCGCCCGGCTTCGCCGTGGCGACGCGCGCGAACACGCTCCGCGTCCTCGTCCCCGTGTCGCGCATGAAATTCGGCGCAGGCGGTCCGTCGTTCAAGTTCGACGCCGTCACCTGCTACATGCGCGTGTCGGCACCTGCTGACGGGCACGGCAACGCCAGTGACAAACCCATGCTCGGCGTGTACGAAGTGTTCGACGTCCTCTCAGGCAACCTGACCCTGCCGTACACCGTCACGCGCAAGCCGTAGCCGTCGCCCCCCTGATTCGCACATGGCCGCCGGATTTCATCCGGCGGTCGGTCACCAAGGCTCTGTGCCCCGTGGCGCGGATTGTCCTTGCGGGCTCCTTGATCGCATCTGATACGTGACGCATGATGCCGTCATGGCTCAGGTGAAACGTCAGCCCGTGCTCGCAACGCAGGCGGGGCGACGTGCACAGACACGTCGCATGGGCGCCGGACACGACCCTGAACACGCACTTCCGGCATCGGTCTCCGAGCGTCTCCTGACGATCGCGCGTCAGCACCAGGCGCTCCCCACGCTCGACGACCGGCCTGCCGACGTCATCCTCGGGTACGACGAGCAGGGACTTCCACAGTAGACGACCTCAACCGCGTATCGCCCGCACGATCGGCGAACATTCACTCCAACTGCCCACGCAGATCGGTGCTGCATGGTCACGTCACCCTGTTCGGTTGGAGCCGACAGACGCCAGCGTACGCGCACAGGGCGGATAGCCCTGGCTGGCGGCCACGGCGAGGATGCCGTCGATGACCGCGACGAGCGCGTCGGCCGGGGCCTCGGCGCCGTTTGCCTGCAGTGCGTGCGCCGCCTCTCGAAAGAGTGTCAGCGACGACACGAGCTTGGTCGCATCGATCGGCGAGCCCATCAGCGCATCGAGACTGGTACCGGGCCGGCGCAGCGCCTCCACAATCGCCTCGACAGTCTCGCGGTAGCGCACGCCAAGGACGGGATGGTGCAGGTACGCGATCGCCTCGTCGAGGTCGGCGATGGCGTAGCGGCGCGACATCGCCGAAGATCCCAGCCCCGCGATCTGCGGCAGGATGTACCACACCCAGTGTCCGGTCTTCGCGCCAGCCCGGATCTCTGCGAGGGCCTCGTCGTAGGAGTCTTCCTGCGCGTGCGTGAACCGATCGAGGCCGAGCGCCGAGCGACGCTTGATGAGCACTTCGAGGAAGCCCCGGTCGATCGCATCCTGCGGACGAAAGGTGTCCTTCGTCCGAATGAGCATCGCAGGGCTGGCAATGGGGATCGCCACATCGTCGATCACACGCGTGTCGGCGTCGGCCGCGACGTCCGCGTACGTCAGTCCGCAGGCCCGCCCCATGAGGTCGACAATGATCTCGTCGGCAACGCGAACAACCACATGGTCCCTGACGTCGTGGTCTCGGACCTCCGCGGCGGCATTGTCTGCAAGAACGCTCAGGCCCTGCTTGACCCTGGCGATATTGTCAGGGGCGTCGTCGACCAGCAGGTCGACGTCCTTGGTGAAGCGCGTCGCGCCGTGGGCGATGACGGCGAAACCACCGATGAGGATGTAGCGGGCCCCGGCGTCGTTCAGCGCTCGGCAGAGCCGGACGAGGTCGTCCGGTTCAGGTGCTCGTGAGTACGACGAGTCATCTCGGTCATCCACGCATCGGCCTCTTCGAAGGAGCGGAACCTGGAGACACCTCTGGGAACGAGCCACGCCGAGCCACGCAGCACCGCCGCCGTCCGTGCAAGCGCGCCCTGGTCGGTCAAGGCCGATCCCTGAGGTCTACGACGCCCGGCCGTTCGCATGTCGGCATTGTCTCACGCGGTTGATCTGACCTTGCCACACACCTCCACGCGCAAGCCGTAGCATCGACGCTGGGTGAGAGCCGGAGCCCCGACCACGCCTGATGGAGGCCACGGGCTTCAACCCGTGCGCCAGCTTCGGACCGTGGCAACCCTCGCGGTCGGCCACTGCGGTTCTGCGTCTGTGGCGCAGTGGGTGGTGCCGGCGGGCGCTCCTGTTGCGCCATCCGGAGATCCGTCGCTCCGGCGCGGGATCTCGTGCAAGGCGTGGGGGCCCCCAGCCCCACGCCTGTGACTCGCCTGCGCGACGGATCTCGTGAATCGAGACGGATGACTCCACAAGTCGCCCCCACCGGCACCACCCACCGCGCCCTGCGCCGTTGCTCCGTAGGGGCGCCCCTTGTGGCCGCCCGTCAGGCGAACGGTCCCGGGGTCTTGGTTCGAGCTGAACGACATGGGTGGACAGATCAACCCATGAGGCCCGCGCGAATGGCGTCGACGATGCGGTCGCGCTCGGCGGGACTGTAGTCGTCACGGTAGGTGCGGAGGAAGATCTGCACTTTCAGTTCCGTGTCGCTGATGTCCGGCTGCTCCGCGCGGATGCCGGAAATGAGAATCCGTCGCGCCGTGTCGAACATCTCGGACATCATCCGTACACGCTCACTCGGCGTGAGCGTGGCGAACATCGCGCTGAAGGCGGCGTCGACGTCTGGCGGTGTGTCGTTCATGACCGCGCGCCTTCCAGAGCGGCGGACCCCGAGCGTGGCCGCCCACTTCTCGATGTAGCCCCAATCGAGACGCTCGCGCCGCGCCGCGATGACGCCGCGGATGTCGCGCAACTGCACGTCGGAACCGCTGCCGCTGGCCCACACCAGTTTCGCCAGGATCAGATCCTCTGCAGACACCATCCAGACCGTGTGGCCGTCGAGGTCGACGCGCCGGCGACGACCGAATTCCTCGACGCGAAACGGCGCACTCTTGCGGATCACGAAGTCGACCTTGACGAATGCCTCCCTGTGGATGGCGTTGAACATCGTCTGATGCACCATCGCGGCGCGTGCGCTCTCGGCGCTGACGAGAAACGCATCGCCGAGCAGCGTCTCGATTCGTGCCGGATCGTCAGGGGCGAGTTCGACGACCAGGTCGACGTCCCTGGTCATGCGTGGCTGGCCGTAGTAGCCCGCCGCCAACGACCCGGTGACCATGTATGCAATTCCCGCCGTCTCGAGGCGAGCCGCGACGAGTGCCAGAACCTCGAGCTGGTCGTGCATTCGAACTGTGACCTCGTTGTCTACAACGTCTCGGCCATGGTCATTGAGTGCTAGTGTAGTGCGACCGAAATAGTAAACAATAAGGGCTGCACGTCGTATCCCTATCAGGAGATCTGCGATGCGTGTGGCCCCGACGATTGAGTTGAGTTCTGAGCAGCGTGCCGCGTTGGAAGCGCGCACA